>DNJM01000214.1:2615-25705 GCA_003489085.1 Lachnospiraceae bacterium | reverse complement strand
CCTTCCAGATCCTGCTTCTGGATCGGCGTAATATCTTCTGTTACATGGCAGTGGAAACTATTGCTGACATATGGGCGGTCAGAAACATTCTCAATAATTCCGTATTTCTTACGGAACTGCTGGATCTGTACACCGCACAGATTCTCCGCCGGTGTCCCATAGATCGCATACAGATGTCCGTCTTCCTGCTTGAACTCATTGATTCTCTTATTGATGAATTCCATCGTCTTTAATGCGAATTCTCCGTCCTCTACCAGGGATTTCTTATTATGCAGCTCCTGCAGCTCATTCAGAGCCGTAATACCGAAGGAAGCCGTTGCTGATTTTAAAAGCGGCTTAATCTTGTCATATAAGCCCAGATGCCCGCCATAGAAGCCACCCTCACAGTAGGCCAGCGGATTGGTAGAGGCTTTCATTTCTCCCAGATACTCATAGGTACGGATATGCAGCTGACGAATCAGCTCCAGATAATAATCCAATACCTTGAAAAAGTCCTTGTTTTCCTGTTTTGCCTTTGCATAAATCATCGGCAGATGGAGACTGATCGCTCCAATATTAAACCGTCCCACAAAGACAGGCTTATCCTGATCGTCCGCCGGTGTCATACCGCCTCTTTCATACCATGGTGACAGGAAGGCACGGCAGCCCATCGGGCTTACAATCCTGCCGTACTGCTTGTACATACTCGGTACATAGCCCTTTCCGGTCAGGCTCAGCCAGTCCGGATACATCGTCTTGCTGGAGCATTCAATTCCTGCTTCAAATACATCCTCCAGCGGTTTTCCCGGTCCGTGCAGATTCTCATCGTATAAGAATACGATCTTCGGGAACAGAACCGGCTTCTTGTGCCCCGGCTTTCCCTGTCCGGTCTGCCGCACCTTCAGCATCATAATCGTAGCCAGCTTTCCATATACACTGGTATTCGTCCCTGCCGTTACGGTAATAAACGGATAGTCACCACGGCTGGAGGATACGGAATTGAACTTATATTCCCAGCCCTGGAAGCCCTGCTCCATTTCCTTGGTCAGATCCTCCCAGGCAATCTTCTCTGCTTTTTCTGCCGGTACACCCAACTCTTTATATTTTTTCAGATATTTTTCATGCGACTTCTTCGCATACGGTTCCAGAATGTCATCTACGCTTGGCACGGTAAAGCCGCCATACTGCTGGCTTGCTGCACTCAATACGATATCTCCGATGACATCAAATGCCGTGTCCAGCGTCTTGGGCTCATTATACCAGAGATTCCCCATCTCAAATCCCCCGCTTAAAACACTCTGTACATCGAACAGACAGCAGTTCATCGTGTCCCGTCTGGCAGACATATCATGGATATAGATATAGCCGTCCCGGATCGCCTGTACCTCTTCTACCGTCAGGAAGAACTTCTTGTACAGCTCCTTGTTCAGCTCATTGAAGATCAGACTTCTCTTCGTAGAAACCAGTGCGCTGTCCGTATTACTGTTCTCTTTATCTCCGATATACATAATGGACTGGCTCTTTTTATATACCTCGTCCAGCATCTGTACAAAGTCCTGCTTATAATTCCGGTAATCCCGGTAGCTCTTGGCAACTGCCGGATTCACCCTCTCCAGAGCACCCTCCACGATATTGTGCATCTGTGGAATATGAACCTCCTCTACGCCCATATCCTGCACTTTTTCTTCCACGAACCGGCAAATGCTGTCAAGCTCTTCCTGGGTGAATTTTACCAGTACACGGCAAGCGGATTTATTTACTGCAACGACAACCTTCTGCACATTAAAATCCTCTTTGGTTCCGTCCTTTTTTATTACTTTGATCATTCCGTGCCTCTCCTTTCTCGCTTCTTTGCGTCTGCTTACTGCAAAGCAGACCCGATTTATACTACATATAGTTTTCAGAATTTCTTTCCTGCTTTGAAATATCCTGTTCAAACATAGAGTTCTCGGGCTTTTCTTAGTCCTACATGATATTCTGTCTTCCAACCCATTATCTATATTTAGTATTTTTTCAATTCTTTTCCTCGTTTGCACACTACATCATGTAGCAGTTGTCTCCTATACTACCCCATTCGCCATACCAAGTCAATAGACAAATATAACAAAAAAGAAGTCAGACAATTTTTCTGCCTGACTTCTTCTGACCTTTCTGTATCTACTGCCTCTGCCGGCTGCATGGCCCGCTGCAGCCTCCGCATTCATGCTTTTCCTCCCACAGGCGATCTGCAGTTTCTTCCCATTCTTGTGCATATTGATTACATTTCCCACACAAATGCTCCACCGTCTCCGGAGACTGCAAATCCGTAGACACTGCGCCTGTCTCCTCCACCATCTGTTTTAAATACTTCGGGTTCTCCAGCATCGGACACGGCCGCAGATGGTTCTCATTAAATGGCTGATTCCTCCTGTAGGCCTGGAAAATCGGCTGCCGAAAACAATCCAGCAGAGATTTCTCCCGGATATTGGCATTGGAATAATGTATGAATACACAAGGCTCCACATCTCCATTAGGATTGATATGGCAATAAATCCGTCCGCCGGCAATACAGCCACGGACATATTCCCCGTCATTCTGAAAATCCATCGCATAGATCGGCTTACCGCCTTCCTTCGCCCGGATTTCCCGTACACGATGATACATATACTCTCTTTGCTCACGGGTCGGCATCAGCTCCGGCGCTGCATCATTTCCTACCGGCATATAATGAAAATACCATGTAAAACGACAGCCTTTCTCAATAATCAGATCCAGGAACTCATCCGATGTCACCGTTTCCACATTATTTCTGGTATAGCATATGGAAGTCCCGTACAAAAGCCCATAGGATTTCATCAGATCCATTGCCTGCATAACCCGGTCAAAAATACCTTCTCCACGCCGCCCGTCATTAACCTCCTCAAACCCCTCCAGGCTGATAGAGAATGTCAGGTTGCCAACCCGGACTACCTCTTTACAGAATTCTTCATCAATCAATGTCCCATTGGTAAATGCATGGAAAGCACAGTCCCGGTGCTTCTCGCACAGACAGATCAGATCCTTTTTCCGCACCAGCGGTTCTCCTCCGGTCAACATATAGAAGTAGATTCCAAGCCGTTTTCCCTGACAAATGATGTCATCCAGCTCTTCATAGGTCAGATTCAGGCGATTGCCATACTCTGCTGCCCAGCAGCCGGTACAATGCAGGTTGCAGGCACTTGTCGGATCCATCAGAAGGATCCAGGGAATATTACAGTCATACTGCCTGGCCAGCTCTCTCGTCTTCCGGTACCCGCAGAACCCGGCTTCAAAGCCCAGGTTCAACGCATTCATCCGGATGATATTCGGATGCAGTTCTTCCAGTGCACGGTTGACATATGCCATCCATTTTCCATCCTGATCCCGGATCAATTCTCTGGCTCCATCAAATACCTCCGGTTTAAAAGTTCCTCTGAGCAGCTGTTCGGAAAGATCCACCAGCTTCAGAAGATTCCTTTCCCTATCCTTGTTCACATATTTTATTGTTCCATCGATGACAGCTCCAAATGCACTGCGCATCGCTGCATGTGTAATTTCCATAGACCACATCCTCCTTTGCTTTACTGAAAGTGTATCGGATCTGCCATTTTTTTGCACTTACCAGAATTCTGCCTGCTGTCCCAAAATACGACAGTTTCCAAAAGTGTTACATTTTGCGACAGTTTTCGGATTTTGTCCCTTTTTCTTTTTCTGATTTCTGATATGCTGGAAAGCAGGATAATATCAGGAGGTAAACTATGCAGCCGCAAAAGATCAGCCGTGCACTCATCATTTCCACCTTAGAACGTGGTATAAAAGATATGAAAAAAGATCCGAAGCGTACCATACGCAGACTTACGGATCTTGGACAGGAGTTTGCGAAGACTCCTTTGCAGAGTTATGTATTCTCACTGCTGCAGCATGTTCTGGAGGTGGAAGACAGCCCTTATTATGAAATGCTGGAGCAGCTTCTCTATTATACGGATGAGAAAAATATCCTGACCTTTGGCATCAATATTAGCTTAAACAGCTGGATGAATGGTGAAAAGCAGACTTCATATCATACCCCCTGGATTCTGATTCCGGAAATGCAGGCCGAACATACAGACCTTTCTGTGCTCGCTTCCACGATCCGAAAGGGAAACCAACTCGGCATCCACTCTTACTGGATCGATGAAGAAACACCCATTTGCGATGAGCTGTACCGTATCTTTTCCGCATTTCCGGACTGTGCATTCTTTCACACGGTTCATAAAGCAATTTTTACCCCTTCGCAATACTCGTTGCTCTCTGCCTGTCCAAATGTCATGACGATTTTAAATGCAGACCATGCCGAACACTTTGAAACCGTTGTCAATCTTCGTGCGCAGGGTTCCCTTTATGGAATCTATCACCGCTACGGTAATGATGACCGTATTGACCTGGATCTGCATTCCCTGATACAGCCTGTTCTCCGTTATCGAAGTGCCTTTTGCTTTCTGATAGCAGATCCAGGCTGCGCAGAGCAAAAACGACAGCTCGTCGCAGCACAGGTACGGCAAATGCGTCTCCATCCATCTTATCCTGTTTTCCTGTCCGATGTCTACTCCGATCTGGCACAGATTGAAAAATGGCTGGGAAACGGAATCTAAGTCTCCGTATTCCCAGCCTGTATTACAATTTTTTTCGCTAATGTAAGGATCATTCGGTGCGTATGCTTCAGAAATTCATCCGCATCCATAGTATCATCTGTCAGCCATCTGACAATTGCATTCAGGAATGCATCACAAAAAAATGCCAAAAAGAATTTTTCAAAATCACCTTTTTCGTCCACATCGAATATGTCTTTCACAAATATCCACGTAACCGGCCGAATGGTTTCTTCAAAATACTCCCGAAAAGAATTCTGTCCCTCGATCCGGAGTGCCTCCTGATAGAACTTCCTCTCTTCATAAAAATATCGGCAGATATCATCCATCAGGTCAATGCCGCTGTCATAGGCATTCATATCCACATGACTGACAAAACCTGTATAAAAGATCCAGTTCACAAGGTCATATTTATCCTTGAAATGATAATAAAAGCTTTTCCGATTCATGCCGCAGGATTCGCAGATCTCCGCTATACTGATTTTGGAAAACGGCTTCTTAGCCATCAGCTGCTTCATAGACTCTGCAAGCGCACGCTTCGTAATATTCGATTCCGGCATTCTCCTGTTCCTCCACCTTTGTCAATTCCCGCATTCAATACTGATTTCATTGAATTTCAGAAGGATATCATCAATCGTAATCTTCTGCTTTTCTTCACCTGCCTGGTCTATGACACATTCGCCCTGATGCATCATAATCAGCCGGTTTCCATATTCTACAGCATACCGCAGATTGTGCGTTACCATGATCGTGGTCAGCTTCTTCTCTTTTACGATCTGATCTGTCAGCTCCATAATCAGTTCCGCCGTCTTCGGATCCAAAGCCGCCGTATGTTCATCCAGAATCAAAAATTCGATCGGTGTCAGCGTAGACATCAGAAGAGCCATCGCCTGTCTCTGTCCGCCGGAAAGTGCCCCGACCTTCGTATCCATCTTATCTTCCAGTCCCAGATTCAGCTGTCTTAACTGCTCTCTGTAGAAATCAACTCTCGCCTTATTCGTCCCCCGGGTCAGTCCGAAAAATTTCCCTTTATGGTCTGCAAGAGACATATTTTCCAGGATTGTCATCTCCGGACAGGTACCGAGCGCCGGATTCTGGTATACTCTTCCAATCTTGCGGTTTCTTTTATATTCTTTTTCCTTTGTAATGTCCTTTCCGTCAATCAGAATCTGCCCGTCTTCTACCGGAATGCTGCCGCAGATGATATTCAGCATGGAAGTCTTTCCGGAGCCATTGCTGCCTACTACGGAAACGAATTCTCCCTGATTGATCTTCAGATTAAAATCCTCAAACAGGCACATTTCATTTACCGTGCCCGGATTATAGAATTTATGAATGCCTTTCAGTTCCAGCATTTTTCTTCACCTTCTTCTTTCTTTCCATACTGATGACCAGAACAATCAAAAACAATACCGCCGTAATCAGCTTCATATCCTGCGGTTCAAAATTACGGATGGCAATTGCCACACATGCCTTATACAGAATGGAACCGATAATAACTGCTGTTGTCGTCTTCATGAAGCATAGATTTCGGAACATGCTGGTTCCGATAATCACACTGGCAAGCCCGATTACCATGGCACCGGTTCCCATGGAAATCTCAAATACCCGTTCTTCCTGACAAAAGATACAGCCGGCCAGAGCCACTAATCCATTCGCAATCGCAAGTCCCAGAATCTTTACATTTCCCTGGTCCTTTGCAAGGGAGGTTACCAGCTTATCATTATCTCCAACCGCCCGAAGCAGGTAGCCGGACTTCGTCTGCAGATACAGATCCAGAAGCACCTTACTGATCACAGTCAGCACAATAATCAGAAGCAGCGTACGATAGGGTGCAATCGCTTCCGGACCGATTCCCTGGATCCATTCATTCCGGAAAATCGTCTTCTGCGAAAACAGCGGAACATTGGATGTTCCTGCAATCCTTAAGTTAACCGTCCATAATGCTGTCATCATAATGATACCGGACAGCAAATCCCTTACCTTGCATTTTACATGGATCAGGCCGGTGCACACACCTGCGAGTGCACCGCCTGCAAAAGACACCAGCAATGTCAGATACGGATTCATTCCTCTTGTGATCAGGGCTGCACTGATGGCTGCCCCAAGCGGGAAGCTTCCATCGACGGTCAGATCCGGAAAATCCAGGATTTTATACGTGATATAGATACCCAAAGCCAGGATACCATAGATAAATCCCTGCTCTAATATTGAAATGACAAGATTCATGATGCGCCTCCACTCATATACATTCTTTATTCTGCTTTTGCTTCTGTAATCTCCGTAAATGTTTCCCGTGCTGCTTCTGTAAGCTCATCCGGAACAGTAATGCCAAGCTTCTCTGCCACTGCCGTATTCAGGTACAGATCACTGCCTTCGATGATGGCACTGTTGATTTCAGATGCTTTCTTTTCTCCTTTTAATACCTGTGCTGCCATACGTCCGGTCTGCTTTCCAAGTTCCACATAATCCAGTCCCTGTGCCGCCAGGCAACCGATTTTCACCTGTTCAATCTCACTTCCGAATACCGGAATGTTCAGCTCATTTGCCTTCTCCAGAATCGTTGTCAGAGAATTTACCACCGTATTATCCGTCAGGTTGGTCAGACAATCCACCTTTGTAAGAAGTCCGTCTGCTGCCAGCGGGATATCTGCTGTCTCAGTGATGCCCGCTGTCTCTATCGTAAATCCATAATCGCCCGCCAGCTCCTTATAGGTCTCGATTGCGGAAACAGAATTTGCTTCGCTGGTGGTATACATGATACCGATTGTCTTCGCATCCGGGAGCATCCTGCGGATCATCTGCAGCTGTTCCTCTACCGGAAGCATATCGCTGGTACCGGTAACCTCTCCCACAGGTTTTCCATCCGCATCTGTCAGCTCTGCCGCAGCCGTATCCGTAACCGCTGTGTAAATAACCGGAATATTGCTGTCCATTGCTGCATTATATGCCGTCTGTGCACTCGGTGTGGCAATTGCACAGATCATGTCTACTTTATCCGATACAAATCCATCTGCAATGGTTCCCGCATTGGCAAAAGCTGCTTCTGCATTCTTATATATGACCTCCAGATTTTTGCCTTCTTCGATTCCTTCCTCCTTCAGTCCTTCCAGAAAGCCTTCCCGACAATTATCCAGGGAACCATGCTGTGCAAACTGGGAAATTCCTATCGTATAAGACTCTGCATTCGTTCCATTCTCCGCTTTTTGGCCGCTTCCGCATCCTGCAAGTACAGATACTGTCATCATTGCTGTTAATAAGATTGCTGTCATTCTTTTTTTCATAGTTGTGGTCTCCTTTTTCTACTTCTTTTTAGATTCATTGCTTTCCCGGGGGCATTTGCCATCCACCGGGCCATGTCAGTAAGAAAAGAGGCAGTCTTGTGGTTTCACGGTATTTTCTCATTTCCTTCTGAAATGAAAAACGCCCCAAGCAAAGATCTATCGATCTGCTTGAGACGGTAATAAACTGACTATTATCGCGGTACCACTCAACTTGACATAAAGTCCACTTTCTCATGTACTAACATACATTCCGGATTGATAACGGGTTCGGTTCCCGGCAGCGTCTACTTGGATTCCACGAATTTTTCTTTATTCTGCTCTTCCGTTCAAGCCGCCCTCCAAAGTCCATTCAATTGCCTGCTCCATACGGCATTCCCACCGCCTGCCGCTCTCTGTAATTTCACCTGGCAATCTACTCTTCTTCTTCATCGGTTTAACTATGCTGATACTTTACCACGCTAAATTTCATTTGTCAACCCCGAAATGGAAAATAAGATTGGACTATTTTTCATTTTCACTTCTGCTGACAGAAGACGAGGCAGTGCATACGCACCGCCCCTTTAACTGCAAAGCTTCTTTCTAATTCAATTTTTCCACGCAGGTCCGAACTCTCTGTTCAAACCGCTCTTTTCCGATAAACTGCATAATGGAATACAGATCCGGGGTGTTTTTCTTCCCGGTGATTGCCACACGAATCATTCCGCAGGCATCGGCAATCATCCCCTTATAGGCCTCAGGATTTGCCTTGTATTCCTTTTTGTTCGCACAATAATTCTTCTTTCCGGCAATTTCCTTCACATCTTCAAACCATTTTTCCGCATCCACGTCAAAGCTATATTCCTCAAGATAAGACAGCAGCAGTTCTTTTACATCCTCCGCCTGGGTTGTTTCATCGAATTCATAAGAAGCGACCTCGCTTTCCAGATCATAGAGATACGGATACATTGCGGACAGATCAGACCATTTTGCCACATCTCTTCTTACCTTCTTACCATTGTATTTCCACAGCCGGATACTTCCTTTGAACTTTTCCTCATCTGCACGGATTACGGATGCCAGCGTAGCATCATACTGATCTGCCCAGATCCTGATTTCCTCAAATAACTGTTCCTCGCTCTTTTCCGCGATGACACGTTTGCTGATATCATTCAGCTTCAGGATATCGAACAGCGCACCACTGACACTCATTCTGGACAGCCGGAACTCAAACTCACTGTTATCCGCCTCCGGATGCTCCCGTCTCCATTCCTCATAATCCGAGTTGGCAATTGTCAGCATATATTCGATAATAGCTTCCTTCGGATATCCCTGCTCGCTATAATAGCTGACCGCAGCCTCCGGATCCTTTCTCTTGCTGAGCTTCCGCTTGGATCCATTTTCGCTCTTCATAATCGGCGCAATGTGTGCATACTTCGGAAGCGGCAGATGAAAGGCAGCAAATAACTGCTCATGAATCGGATAAGAAGAGATCCATTCATCCCCACGAATCACATGTGTTGTTCCCATCAGATAATCATCAATGGCATGTGCTGCATGATACGTCGGAATTCCATCTGATTTTAAAAGTACCACGTCATTGATATTCTCCGGCAATTCGATATCGCCCTTAATCAGATCGTGACAGACTGCCTTCTTTTCTTTCTCTCCGCAGGAGCGCAGCCGAACAACAAAGGATTCTCCATTTTTAATTTTCTCGCAGGCCTCTTCCGGGGACAGTTCACGGCATCTTGCATAACTGCCATAGTATCCCATATCCTCTTTCTTGTCCTCCTGCTCTTTCCGAATGGCTGCCAGATCATCTTCCGTACAGAAGCATGGATAGGCTCCTCCCTCCTCCATCAGACGCTTTACATACGCACGGTAAAGTTCTTTTCTCTGGCTCTGAATATACGGACCATACGCTCCTTTTTCCGGATCAAACGGGCCTTCGTCAAATTCAATCCCATACTGATGCAAAGCCTGTACAATCTGATTGATTCCGTCTTTGATTTCCCTTTTTGCATCCGTATCCTCAATCCGCAGATAGAATACACCATCCGTCTGCGCTGCCATTCTCCAGGATACGAGTGCTGCATACAGCCCGCCAATATGCATGTATCCGGTGGGACTTGGAGCAAACCGGGTTACACAGGCTCCTTCTGGCAGGTTCCTTCTCGGATATCTGGCTTCCAGCTCCGCCACATCTTCTTTCACATCACTAAAAATCAACGCTGCGACTTCTTTCCAGTCCATTTATTTTCCTCCCAAAATATGTTTCAGTTTCATAGTCGTAATTATTGTAGCAAAAATTCATACAATTGCAAATAGAAATTAAGCTGCAATAGTATTTATTTATGAAAAACATGCTACGGCCGGCAGCGTTTACACGGTTCATATCCCTGCGCCAGCAATTCCTCACGGGACAGGCTGCTCTCCTCCCGGTTCTCCGTATGAATTTCCTCCGCTCCGGGACAGTCCGGCAAATGGAATTTTTTCGTATTCCGATTCAAAATATAAACCTCTGTTTGTGTCTCCGCCGCATCAGCATCTGACATGACGCTCTCCGCATCGGGCCGGCTCTGTTCGCCGGTCTGCCAGCTTTCTGATCCGGATACGTTCCAGGCAATACTGCTGCCATCACTCACAGCCACAATCGTTCCCTCTTCATCCGTCCTCCGTACCGTCACTCCGGCTGCACGAAGTCGATTCAGCACCTCTGCATGCGGATGACCATAGCTGTTATCCTCTCCACAGCTGATCACAGCGTCGGACGGGGCTACCCGTGCAAGAAATTCCTCCGTCGTGGCACTTCGGCTTCCATGATGCGCCACCTTATAGACATCTGCCTTTAAGGAAATTCCATTTGTCAGCATATCCGCTTCTGCTGCTTCCTCAGCATCTCCTGTAAATAAGAACCGCTTTTCGCCGTGCTGCAGCATCAGTCCGACGGAAAAATCATTTGTATTGCTTCCATAGTCCATACGGTTCGGTGCAAGGATCGTAAAGACAGCTTCCCCCAGCTGATACTGATCTCCTACCACCGGCACCGTATTCTCCAGCTGCTTCCCTTCCATCGCCGCAATGACATCCTCATAGGTCTTTGTATCATTTGCAATCTCCGGCAGGATAACATTTTCACAGTCAAAGTCCTCAATCACAACATCCAGCCCGCCAATATGATCTGCATCCGGGTGTGTTCCTATCACATACTTCAATGTCGTAATTCCCCGGCTTTCCAGATATCCGGCCACCTCATCTGCCTGATCATTATTCCCTGCATCAATCAGCATGGCCTCCGCCCCGCACTGGATCAAAGTAGCATCTCCCTGTCCCACATCCAGAAACTGTACCTCCATCGTGCCTTCGGCAGGAAACGTCACCGTGCCATGCTTCCGTTCCTTTCCCAGGTTCCCTGATCCGGCAGCTGCCGCCTGTGCATCTGCCCAGGTGCCGGCAGCCGTTTCATTTTCCTGTGCACAGCCAGACAGCAGCCCCATAAGTAATGCGGCTGCTGTCAGCAAAGTCATCATTCTGCGGATTTTCTTCCCTTTCTGCATATGAATTCCCCTTTATGATTTGATATGAATATCCATACTGCCGGAACGAAAGCCTTCCAGATCCATCGTAATATAGGTATATCCAAGCTGCTTTAATTGAGCAAGGATCTCTCCCCGGCGTTCCAATACCGCCGGAAATGCTTCTGTATCCACTTCCATTCTGACAATATCACCATGAACCCGAAGCCGTACATTATAAAAGCCAAGGCTCCGGATATAGTCTTCCCCTCTCTCTACCCGGTGCAGTTCTTCATAAGACAGCTCCGTCCCATAAGGAAACCGTGTAGCCAGGCAGGGCATCGCCGGCCGGTCGGAAACAGACAGACCATATCTGCCCGCCAATTCCCGCACTTCCGCCTTCGTCAATCCTGCCTCCGCCAAAGGGCTGTGAATGCCCAGCTCACGTATGGCACGCAAGCCCGGACGATATACATGCAGATCATCCTCATTCGTTCCTTCAAGTACTACGTCCGTATGCAGCTCCTCTGCCTTCTGCAAAAGCTTCTCAAATAAGCATTTCTTACACAAATAGCAGCGCTCCGCCGGATTATTCTTTATCCCGGCTTCCATCAGTTCATCCACCGGAATGACACAGTGCACAGCTCCGACCTCCTCTGCCACACGCCTGGCGTGATCGATTTCTGCTGCCGGATGCAGCCGCGTCTGCATCGTTACCGCATACACCGTTGTTCCATTTTCCTTTGCTGCTTCACAGGCAAGCTCCAGAAGCAGACTGCTGTCTACACCGCCGGAAAAAGCTACCACCAGATCCTTTTGGGCATACATCTGCATTTTTTCTTCCAGCAACTGATACTTTTCTTCCATTATGCCCTTACCTGATTTCCTTCTGAATCTGTCTGCAGGCTTCCTGATAACTGATCTGACTGGTTTCCGCCAGCCGAATCACACTATCATATTCCGGATATTTTCGAACGGCTCCATTGGGAAGCGTACAGCACTTTACTTCAACCGTTCCCAGAGACGTCTCCGCCTGCTGCTGCTCCCTCTGCAGTACGGTACGTTCCATGCGGACTCTGCGAATACCGATCGTCGTTGTCTCTTCAAATATAATCTGCTCCAGCTTTGGAATATCCTCTTCCCTGCAGACCACATTCAGCTGATATGCCGGTCGGTTCTTCTTCATAAAGACAGGTGTATAATGGACATCCCTTGCCCCTGCATTCAGAAGTCTCCGCATCGCATATCCCAGGCTTTCGCCGCTGCAGTCATCGATATTGGATTCCAGCTTATAGATCACATCCTCTTCAGTCCCTGCTTCTTTAATCAACATTGCACGCAGCAGGCTTGGTCTGCTGTAATTCCGCTTTCCGGCACCCATACCGGTCTTTTCTATGGTAAACTGCGCCGGAAGAACATTGCCTGTCCGTATCGCTGCCACAATAGCCGCACCGGTCGGCGTAACCAGCTCTCCTTCCACCTCTGTCATATGAAGCATCAGATGATGCATTTCTGCAATATGTACCACAGCCGGAACCGGAACCGGAATTACACCGTGCTGACAGCGTACGAATCCCTGTCCTTCATTCAGCCGCGGGATAATCGCCTCTGTAATATCCAGATTATCCAGGCAAACGGCTGCTGCTACAATATCCACAATAGAATCTACGGCTCCTACCTCATGAAAATGTACCTGCTCCATCGGCAGACCATGAGCCTTGGATTCTGCCTGCGCCAGAATCGTAAAGATACGAATCGCCGTATCCTTCGCCCGCGCTGTCATCTCCGCTCCGGAAATGATCTCCAGAATCTCCGGCAGGCCTCTGTGCTCATGTGTATGATGATGATCATGTCCGTGTTCGTGATCATGGTCATGGCTGTGTCCATGCAGATATTCCATATCATGGTCATGGTTCTCATGTGCCGCATCCAGCATTACCTGGAAATCACAGGCATCCAATCCCGATTTTTTCACACGGCTGATTTTTGTTTCAAATCCTTTCACCGGAAGGCTTCTCAGGGCCTTCTCAAGTACTTTTTCATCCGCTCCCAGATCCAGCAGCGCCGCTACAGTCATATCACCACTGATCCCGGAGGCACATTCCAGATATAATGTATTTCCCATTTTTATTCTTCTCCTTTTCCTCTCACACCCAGACGATTGATCTGGGTTGCCATATACCCTGCACCAAAACCATTGTCAATGTTGACCACTGCAATACCATTTGCACAGGAATTGATCATCGTTAAAAGTGCGGACAGCCCATTCATACTGGCTCCATACCCGACCGAGGTCGGTACTGCGATCACCGGATTGCTGACCAGTCCTCCCAGTACACTGGCCAATGCTCCTTCCATACCGGCTACGGCAACCACACAGTTGGCACTCTGAATGACATCCAGTCTTGCTAACAAACGATGCAGTCCGCTGACACCGACATCATAGATCCGCTCTACATATGCACCGAAGTATTCTGCCGTCTGTGCTGCTTCCTCCGCCACCGGAATATCCGCCGTTCCTGCAGTGCAGACAGCGATTTTCCCCGTCCGGAGCTTTCCTTCCTTCTCCACCTTCAGAATACGTGACAATTCATCATACTGTACCTGCGGCAGCACCTCTTTTACAATTTCATACTGATGAAGCGAAGCCCTGGTTCCCAGCACCTCTCCTTCATTTTCATATAATTTTTTATAAATACGAACCAGATGCGAATCGGATTTCCCACTGCAGTATACCACCTCCGGGAATCCGGATCTGGTGCCGCGGTGAGAATCCAGCTTGGCGAATCCCATTTCCTCAAATGGTTCTCTGCGCAGATAGCCCTCTGCCTCTTCCACAGAAATAGTACCCGCTCTCACCCGTTCCAGCATTTCATGTGTATTCATGTCTTATTACCTCCAATTCCTACTCTATCACATGAAGTTTACTCCAGGTCAATATTTTTTTCGTTCATACGTTCGTTTTAACGGATTTTAAAATAAAATCTCATCAATCCGAAAATGCCACAATCCCTATCAGAACCAGCACGATTCCAATTGACATTCCAACTCCACTTTCTGTAAACATACACATAGCCTCCTTTAATGGAATTCTAACACACAATTTAATAAAATAAAACCATTCCTGGTTTTCGAAAGCATTACTTTGAAGAAATACCTTTCACTGATTCGGAATTTCAACAGGCAAAATCACCGAACTCAGAAAAGTACTCTTTAGCTGACATGATTTGAAATCAGATAAAATGCTGGATGCCTGGCTGTCTAATTGGAAACTACCATTCCGTACTGTATTTTGCGCCGGACAGGTAGACTTGAAGCAATGGGATCAGTCCTTCCGGAAGCATTACAGCCTTGTAGCACTTGACGATGGAAAAATCGTAGGCTTTGGCGATATAGATGAGACCGGTTATCTTGACCGCCTATATGTTCATGCAGATTACCAGGGAGAAGGTATAACTTTGCAACACTTACGCCCAGTCACTTATTGTACTAGTATTTTAATACAAATAGATTGCTATTTTGCATCAAATGTATTACAATAAAGGAAACAAATAATTTATCCGGTGAAAAGCGAGGTGACACCATGCATATCAAAAAAATGATTGCTCCTGTTCTGATTACGATTCTGCTGCTCCTGTATTTTATCGGTTACGGATGTCTCTGTATCTTCCTGGACCTCCCGTTTATCGTAAAATTACTGGGCGCTGTAATACTGCTTGCTCTGGCCGGAGTCGCTGTCGCTGTCCTGATACAGCGCATTCATGAAATAAGGAGTGGTGAAGAAGATGATCTTGGTAAATACTGATTATATCTCAGGGAAAGAATTGGAAATGCTCGGGCTGGTAAAAGGCAGTACCATCCAGTCCAAAAATATCGGCCGCGATATTACCCAGGGCTTCAAAACGCTGGTAGGCGGTGAACTGAATGCCTATACAGACATGATGAATTCGGCACGGGCTCTTGCGACCAAGCGAATGGTAGAAGAAGCAGAGGCACTCGGAGCCGATGCGGTTGTCAATCTCCGTTATTCCTCAGCAGCAGTGATGCAGGGCGCGGCGGAAGTCATTGCCTATGGTACTGCAGTCAGATTCAAGTCCGGTTCTGAACAGTAGAACAAATACGACGGAAAAGCTTTGGACCTGTCGACAAATCAGCACCCCGAAAGGGATTTGTCAACAGGTTCATTTTTATGCCCTCTTTCCAGCAGCCATCTTAGCTGCCTTTATCACATGTTCAGCCAGCACAGAGGAGGTTACACTGCCCACACCGCCCGGTACCGGACTGACATAAGATGCCTTCTTTTCCACTGCATCAAAATCTACATCGCCGCACAGCTGCCCGGATGGATCTACATTGATTCCCACATCGACCACAACCGCACCGGTGCCTGCCATTTCTTCGGTAACCATTCTGGCGCTGCCGGCTGCTGCTATCAGAATTTCTGCATTCCGGCAGGTTTCTTTCAGATCAACGGTCCTGGTATGACAGATGGTAACCGTTGCATGCTTTTTTAACAGCAGCATGGATAATGGTTTCCCAACTACCATACTTCTTCCAATCACTGTTACCCGTTTTCCCTGCAGCTCAATTCCATAATACTCCAGCATCCTTATGACCGCCTGCGGCGTACAGGGCGCAAATCCACTGTCATCGCCGGAGAATACCTTCGCGATATTCTCTGGATTCATTCCATCCACATCCTTTGCCGGATCCACTAAATGAATCACCGCTTCTTCATTCAGATGCGGCGGCAGCGGCCGGAACAGAAGGATTCCATGTACCTTCGGATCCCCATTCACCTTTCGGACGGCTTCCTCCAGCTCCTGCCGGCTGATTTGCTCCGGCAGCTCTACAACATTACATTCAATGCCAACCAGCTCCATCCGTTTCCTGGCTCCCCGCTCATATGCCAGATCATCCGGTCTGGCACCGACACGCATAATGGTAAGCTGAGGAAAAACTCCCTGTGCACGCAGCTGTTCTGTCTCCTGCTTCAGCTGCTCCTTCATTGCCCTGGCAACCTCTGTGCCCTTCATAATGATTCCCATACCTGCCCTCCTGCCACTGCTATTTAACTATTTTATCCCTGCAAGAACGCCCCTGTAGATCTTTTCTTTCAGGCTGCTGCCCGTTCGGATCAGCTCCTCTGCCTGTGCATTCAGCTTCTCTGCCCGTTCCCGATTCTTCATCAATTTTGTATTGATAAATATATTCAGGGACGCACCCTTCAACGCTGCCTGTGCAAAGAGAATACCTACTCCTACATCACTGAGTGCCAGCCTGCTTCCTTTTTCACCCAGAAGCTCCAGCTCCCGCATTGCCTCAGTGACCGTCTCCATGATCTCCATCGGAACAACACTCGCTTCATACAGAGCCTGCTCCATAATCCGCTCTTTCTCCTGTCTCTGTTCCTCCGTCTCCTTCGGGAGCCCATAAGCACGCGACAGCGGTGCGAAGGCTTCCGCATCCTTATCCACCAGAACCGTCAGTCGGTTTCGAATATCCTCCAGCCGGTTTCTGGCTGCCTGTACTTCCTCTTCTACATCCCTATAGCGCTTCTTTCCGATCGTCAGATTCGCAACCATCATTCCCAGCGCTGCTGCAAAGGCTCCTACCGCTGCAGAAGCACCGCCGCCTCCCGGCACCGGCTCTGCTGATGACAGCACTTCTAAAAATTCCGTTGTTTTCTTCTCCAGCATCATGGCGTATCCTCCTTAAAATGGTGTTCCTTCCAGCTCATATGGTGTCACCTGGTACACATAATAATTTAACCAGTTCGTATACAGATTATTTGCCTGCGCCCGCCAGGTCAGAAGCGGCTTCTTCTGAGCATCATTTTCCGGGTAGTAATTTGCCGGCAGCTCCACATCGCTGCGTTTTCCCCGATCCCGCATATATTCCTGGTGCAATGTCATCCGGTCATATTCCGGATGTCCCATTACAAATATTTTCTTGCCGTCCTCCGCAATTGCCAGAAAGACTCCCGCCTCTTCTGATTCCGCCAGAATAGTCAGCGCCGGATGTCCGGCAATACTATCCCGGGGAACCGTAGTATGCCGGGAATGCGGCATCATAAATACATCATCAAAGCCCCTTACAAGAGGAATTCTCCGGTTCTTCACCTGATGACGGAAGACACCGAATAATTTCTTTGGAAGCTCTGTTTTGTCTAACCCATAATGGTAATACAGCGCTGCCTGTGCTCCCCAGCAGATGTGGAACGTAGATGTCACATGGGTATTGCTCCATTCCATAATCTCCTTGAGCTCCTCCCAATAATCCACCTCTTCAAATTTCAGCAGCTCCACCGGCGCACCGGTAATAATCAGTCCATCAAAGTACTGATTCCGTATGGCCGAAAAAGGCACATAGAACTGATTGATATGGCTGGTAGCCGTATTTTTCGCCTCATGGCTGCTGACATGGATAAATACCACGTCTACCTGAAGCGGCGTATTCGAAAGCGAACGCAGAATCTGAAGCTCTGTATCCTCCTTCAGCGGCATCAGATTCAATAATCCGATGCGGATCGGCCGGATGTCCTGATGGGTCGCACGGTATTCATCCATCACAAATATATTTTCACGCTCCAGTATTTCTCTTACCGGAAGATCATTTTGTACACGTATTGGCATGCTGTCTAATCTCCTTTTTCTTCTTTTTTCGCTGGTTTGCTTTCTACCTTTTCTTCATATTTTTCTTGCGCCGGCGAAGGGACATACTGCCCGTCGTCCGTGACATAGCTTAGCTGATCATACTGATCCGATACTTTCGGCAGCTTCTTTTTTTCCAGTCTGGTATCCAGAAGCATCTGTACGATATAATACAGCACTGCAAATGTAGGTACGCCCAGTACCATTCCGGCAAACCCGAACAGTCCACCGCCCAACAGGATCGAAAATACCACCCAGAATGCTGATAAACCAGTAGAATCTCCCAGAATCTTCGGCCCGATGACATTGCCGTCCAGCTGCTGCAGGAGCAGAATAAAGAGAATAAAATAGATTCCCTTCATCGGACTTTCCAGAAGAATCAGTATTGCACTCGGAATAGCACCGATGTATGGACCAAAAAATGGGATTACATTTGTCACACCGACGATCACACTGACCAGAAGTGCATAGGGCATCTTTAAAAGACTTGTCCCAACATAACAGAGCACCCCTATAATCATGGAATCGATCACCTTTCCAATGATGAAGCCACCGAATATCTCATTGCTTTTCTCTGTGATATGAAGCACCATATTGGCATGTACCGGTGAAAACAGTGCATACACTGCCTTCTTGGATTGCGCAAAGAATTTCTCCTTACTGAACAGTACATAAACAGATACGATGATTCCGACAATAAATTTGAAAATTTCGCTTACTGCACTGATGATTCCGACCGTCAGATTCGTCATGATAATATTCGTTCTGCTCATCAGATCTGTCCGCAGCCATTTCTGCAGCATATCCGCCCCTTCGTTCAGAGCCTGATGCAGAAACCGGTTCGTCGGTGTATCTTCCATCTGAAATTCATCGACCCACTGTATCAGATCATTGATCTGACCCGGCAGATTATATACCAGATCCCGAATACTCTTATACAACTCCGGTATTACCATATTACACAACATCGTAATCAGCGCCAGCGCACATAGAATCGCAGAGAAAATGCCCACTGACCGGCTGATCTTTACCGCCGTCTTATGCCTCAGCTTCTTCTTCAGCAGCGGAAGCAGATACTGATCTACCTTCCGTACAATCGGATTCAGTACATATGCAATCGCCATTCCGTAAATAATCGGCTTCGATGCAGTATAGATTTTCGATACTGCCGCTGACAGATCATCCAGCCGCAGCAGTGCAAAATAAAAAAGGATGGCCGCTGCAATTACCAGGAAGCTGGTAATCCCTCTGCTGAAATGCTGCCGCAGCTTCGACGGCCCTCTTTCTCCAAGCTTCGGCCGCTTGATATAATATGCTTTTTTTTCCTCCGCGTCAGATATATTTTCCCGCTGCACAGTCTGCTGTTCCGCCTCTGATACCATTATTTTTTCGCCTGATGCAGGCTCTCCTTCCATGAACATAATCCTTTAATTTCATATTATACGCCGGCCTCTGACAAGCGTCAACCGAGAAAAGAAACTGTTTTCTTCAAAAAAGGATGCCGCCCATTCAGACAGCATCCTCTTCTTTTACCTGTTTTTATTTCTGCAAACAGCAATCCTGCTGCTTCACTTACTTACATCCGCAATGGAATGTTGCACATTCTGTTTCACCACATCTGCATGCATTGCTTCCTTCAACGCTGATTTTACCTGCATGGCATTTGCAGTTGTCATTGTACATACATTCTACTGCCTTACAGTCTATATCAGATCTGGCAGATGCCTGACCGGTAACATCAGCAGCATTGGACATGCTTTCCTTACGTTCCTCAAAGCTGTCACAACAGGTATCTGCTGGCTTCTGGGCACTGCTTCCCCCAACCCGGATACTGTCCAGGTCACAGTAAAACTGCTTATTATGCAGACAGGTCTGCACTGTACATCTTAATTCTGGCATGTGTTCTACCTCCTTCATTTCTATGTCGAAGATAGTATTGCCATGCCGGTACCGAATTATTCATTCTCCGTTTGGCTCTGCATGTTATCTTCTGCCATCTGTACAAATTTTTTATGATATTCCGGATAATTCTTTTTCAATGAAACTGGTTTGCCTTGCTCCGTCAAAAAGCAATGTGCCGTTTCGCCTTTACAGTGAATCATACCTGTCTTCTCATTCATTACCTGATATTCTATAACAAGTTTAATTCCATTATACTCCTTGATGCCAAGAACAATTTCTGCAACATCACCGAAACGGAGCATTCGTAAATATTTTGCTTCTACACTTAAAACCGGTATCAGAATTCCTTCTTTCTCCATTGCCGGATAGCTGATCCCGATCTGATCCATATAGTCGATTCTGGCCTCCTCAAACCATCGAATGTAATTTGAATGATGTACTATCTTCATCTGGTCCGTTTCATAGTATTGTACCTTATGTTTATAAGCTTTCATATTCATCCATATCCTCTCCTCTTACATTTTCATATGATAGACCCCTACATCCTCTATCCCGCATAACGCAGGGAAAATGCGGTCCAGACTGATAAACAGACTGGCTGTTTCCGGTATTCCCATGGCGTTGGCATGCAGAAAAGCCTCATAATTTCTTTTGATCTTTCTTCCATCCTCTTCTTCCGCCTGCCTGTTTAATTCTTTTTCCAGCTCCTTTACATCGCTTTTTCCAATAGCTGCTTCCATCAATGTGGCTCCATTTACAATAAGATAACTTCGATACAGAAATTCTTCATCCTTCCACTGGATCAATGGACTCATCCCACCTGGAAGATCTGTGACAATGATCGGAGCACTTTGACGGGGAATCAATTTCTGTTTAAAGAATTTGTACACCTCTTTTACAGATAAGCTTTTGTCTGCCGTTCCCTGGATCAATTCCATTACCTCCGGACTTTCGCGGTGATAGACCATTCCTGTCATACATTGAAAGAATTCCGAAAAAGAAATAACCGGAATCGTGTCGGAAATATACTCAGGCTCTGAAAATTGAAACTCTTCCATGATCTTTTTGGTATCCGTTACCATCCGCATGAAGATCTCCTGCATCAGTAAAATATTCTCTTCTTCGCCCCCGTACGCAGTGTAGATTTCAGCTGCCATAAATGGCGTCAGATACTTTGCGCTGGTATTCCCATTTCGAAAAGAATGTCCTATTTCATATACCTTTTCAAAACTCCCTGCAATGTATTGTTTCAATGCAATTTCCGAAGTCAGACGAAGATAAACATCGTTTCCACTGTCCACTCTGTGAGTAATAAATGGCCGCGCTCCTCCTCCGTAAAAATAATTCTGCAATATCGGTGTAGGGCATTCTACATATCCCTTTTCCCTAAGTATCTGGCGCAGTGTGGTTAATATCTGATCCTGTATGAAAACCCTCATGGCACAGATTTGATCCGTCGCCAAATAGGTATGATAATATTCTTTTCGTTTATTCAACGAATACATTCCTTCCGTCTGAAGACCTGTTTCTACCGGTCTCAGCTGACACGCCTTTATGATATAGGCTTCCTGTATCGCTGTTTCTGCTTCGCCGTATCGATTGACTTCTGCCATGCCCATACCACAGATGATGTCGCCGATCTGAAGCGCAGCGGCAAGCTCCGCATAGTGATCCGCCACCCCTTCCTCTATATGAGCCTTATATTTTTTCCCATTGCGAATCAGCTGCAGCAGGATTTTTTTTCGATAAGAGAAAAGCTTCAATACCCTTCCCAGAAAAAAATTCTCACTGTTTCTCCAGACGGCTGCCTGTGGAACCGTACAGGTGATCTGATCCGGTATCTGTCTTTCCTTCATCATCTTCCTCCCATTATCATAACTGGTACAGACTTCTATACATATCCAATACTTCTTGGCACAATTGCAAAAGCTCATCCCACCGCTTCAATGGACTTCTTTCCGCTGTCCACACACGCAAAATCAATTCTTCATATTCCGGATACAGTTTACTCATTTCCAGACAGCAGGTAGTAAGGTGCATGGTGAAAATATTCTTTTTCTGCAGGATCACTGCCCCAAATCCCCGTATGATATTCCGCATAAACCACACACACAGGAAATCAGCCCCACGCTCTTCTCCCATATAATGCATTTTCTTTTTCTGGCTGATCCACTCCAGACACTCCTCTGAATCTTTGATCGTCTGCCGGAAAATATCATCGGATAATCCTTTTCCTTTTATACACACAGGCAGATTTTTCAGCAAATCTTCGCCATAAATCGTAATTCCAGTCAGCTTTAGATTCAGCCACAGACGATTACAGGTCCAGTCATATCCTATCCTGTCGATCTGTTCCACACTCAGATCTACCAGGCTAAAGAGCTCCTTATACCTTTGGCTTTCTTCTGCTGCCAGCTTCCCCAGTCTTTCTTTCGAAAGATCTGCGTTCTTTGCCGGAAAAATTACCAGATCCAGATCCGAAATGCCTTCTATGAATCCACCATAGGCCAGGCTTCCTCTAAGCACTATCGACTCCACATTCCTATCCGTTTCTTCCAGAATATCTTCCACTATCTGCATCAGTATACTGCGATAGTTATCTGTAATATTTTCCTCAGCTGCAATTGACAGCAGACATCCCTTTCCATCATCCGGAATATAAAAACTTTTTTCTTCTTTCATCTTTTATCCTGTCTTTTCCAAAATAATTTTTTCATCCGTCATTTCTTCAAAATATTCATTCGTCTGATCACTCAGCAAATAGCAAACCCCGGTCTGCTTTTGATAAGCCGTCAGTAGCTGTACCAGCTGCTTTCTATTCCTTCTGTCCAATGAATTAAACGGCTCATCCATAATCATGATATCCGGTGTCTGCATCATTAAACAAAGGATCAGTAAAAAGCGTTTCTGGCCGCCGCTTAAGAAATACGGAGGGAACTCTGCCCAGGCATCTAAGCCTGCTGTCTTAAGCAGTTCCATAGCACGCTTTTCTGCTTCCTGGGTTTTGGGAATCCCTAACAGCATTTCCTCCGCGCAGGATAACGCGAAAAACTGTTTATTCATTTCCTGCCGTATCATAAGACACTTCAATTCTTTATGCTGTGAAAGCACTTCCTGAAAAACAGCCTGATCCAGCGTTGTTTTCCCACTTCC
>DNJM01000214.1:2058-2334 GCA_003489085.1 Lachnospiraceae bacterium | reverse complement strand
GTTGTTTTCCCACTTCCGTTTTTTCCCAGAATGACAATATTCTTTCCATTTTCCAGATCAATCCGGCTATCCGCTGCGGAGTTTGAAAGTCCCGTCATTTCCGGAATGGCAATACTGCATTTCCACACATTCTGTCTCTTTCCAAATCCCTTCATCATTTCTTCAGACAACAGCTTCTCCCAGTCTGTCAAATCATGCGGCTCATTTTCACTGCAGCCGGGATCTTCTCTTTGCATCCCCTTTTCAGTTAAATGATACCACTGCACGGGATATTTT
>DNJM01000214.1:0-1759 GCA_003489085.1 Lachnospiraceae bacterium | reverse complement strand
GGGATATTTTTCAAAAAAATTATCATGAGAGATCACTAAAATGATTTTCTCCTTTTTGACCTGTTCCAGAAGTTCGTACAAAACCTTTTTGGATAACTCATCGAGAAATGCCGTAGGCTCATCCAGCAGAAGGACGTCATGGTTCGGGTTCAAAAGCTCCGCAATCAGTTCGAATTTTTTACATTCTCCGGAGGATAGTTCACCGATATTTCTGGTTTCCAGATTTATACCGGAAATCGAAAAACGTTCCAGCCAGGTCTGTACCTTCTCTTTGGAAATATGATTCAGCATACTGGCAGGTGTATCGAAAAGCAATGCCCTCTCAACCCCCTGCGGAACATATCCGATCCGTCCCTCTGCCGTTTTCCCATCTACAGCGACCTGTATTTCTCCTTCCGCTCTGATAACGGCCGGTATAATTCCAGCCATCGCATCCAGAAGTGTACTTTTTCCAATGCCATTTTTCCCTTCTATAACATAGATCCCGTCAGAATGAAACTCTGCTTCCAGATGCTTTAATACTGGTTTGTCTGTCTCAAAATAAATCAGGTTTTCGATCCTGACCGAAAGAGATTCCGGTTTCACCGATCTGCCTTTCTGCGGCAATTCTGTCTGTGTCAAACTGCTTATGATCCGATCTGCATCCAGAAAATATATCTTCTTGCAATTGGAAATCAAATACATCGCTTCTAATGCTAATGAAGTAAATATATAATAATTACTCTGAAACGGATTTCGTTTCCCGCAGCGCATTGTATAACTCGTTTTGATATCTCCATAAAACTGTATAAAATAAGCTACGGAATTAAACATGAGTACCACTGCCATCATCATAGATACCGGTACTCTATATTTTCTGAGATCTGTTAACAATTCATGCTGTGCAGTAACTCCCAGAAACAACTGCCCTCCCATAAACAGCCCATACAGACGTATGAGCGCATTCCGATACTCAAATGAGGTAAAAACACTCTCCAGCCCCTGAAAAGGGGTGTGTGCCTGCCATATTTTCTCTACAAAAAGGATCCAGATGATTGTCAGTACCAGAGTAGACAGAATCAAAAATCTGAAGATTCTAAATGTATCTTTTCCAAGCAGAAACAAACTGCCAACCAGTATCAATGCCAGCACAGACAGCATCAGGTGCATATTCCGGCTTAAAAATACTGAAGTTATTATACCCAGAGCCAGAAATTTCAAAAAGAAAGCTTCCTGCCGGATTGTCCGATAACTCCCAAGAAATGTTTTGTATTTTTTCGAACGGTCTATTTCCATAATTCCTCTTCTTTCATCACAATCACCCTGACCTCCGGTATCGCTTTCAATTCCATAGCCATCTCCTCCAGCGCAGGAATTTCACTTTGATAATGCGATATACAATAAACAGACATGGGAAGCGTATTCAAAAATTTTTCCATTTCTCTGGTACGTTCGCTTTGATTTCTTACCAGGACATCTCCGCAGATGCAGACTCCACATCCCCTTCGTACCATTGTCTGAAGCATCTCTGCATTACTGATCACACCGGATACTACTGCTATTTTCTTATGCGCCGGATTTGCTCCGCAGCCATACTCTGCGATCTGATGAAATTCCTTTTCCGGCGGTATCAGCTGCACGCCCTCTATCTCATAGCCCATATTTCCGAAGGAATATTTCAAAAGATCCCTTCCAGTCATTTTCCAGACTTTTCTGCAAAGGGCCGCATGTGTATTGATTCGGGAGCTGTTTACATCCAACGGCAGATGGATCGAACAAA
>DNJM01000034.1:10855-14607 GCA_003489085.1 Lachnospiraceae bacterium | reverse complement strand
TATAGGGGTGATAAAATGACAATCAATACAGAAGACATCTTAAACAGTATTCTGGCAAGCCTGTCCCGGATTGATTATATAAAACCGGAAGACATACCGAATATTAACCTGTATATGGATCAGGTAACTACTTTTATGGAAGAGCAGCTGAACGCCTCCAGACGGTATCCTGATGACAAGATCCTGACGAAAACGATGATTAATAATTATGCAAAGAATCATCTGCTTCCGGCACCGGTGAAGAAAAAATATACCAAAGAACATATCTTAATACTGATTTTTATTTACTATTTTAAAAATATACTGTCCATCAAAGACATTGATTCGCTTCTTTCTCCGCTCACTACTGAATATTTTAACACAGAATCAGAGTTTGATCTGACCGCAATTTATAATGAGGTGTTCAGTCTGGAAAATGATCGGATCGATATATTAAAAGAAGATATTCAAAACGCCTATCAGACATCCCGTACTACCTTTCAGGATGTTTCAGATGAGAACAAAGAATATCTACAGCTGTTTTCTTTTCTTTGTACCTTAAGCTTCGATGTATATGTGAAAAAGCAGTTGATTGAAAAGATTATTGACACCTTACCGGAACCGGATCATACAAAGAAAAAGAAATGAAAATATGCATATAAAACAGGAGATAGAAGCATTAATCCAAATCCTTCTATCTCCTGTTTTTGCACCTGATGTCTTTGAAAACTACGGGCACCATTTTCTATTTCTTATCTAAAATTCTCTCGAAAACCATGTCATAACCGTCATTTCCATAATTCAGCGAGCGATTGACTCTGCTGATCGTCGCCGTAGATGCCCCTGTTTTTTCGGCAATCTCCAAATAGGTTTTCTGCTCACGCAACATTTTTGCCACCTCAAAACGTTGTGACAATGACAACAACTCATTAACGGTACAGATATCCTCAAAAAACGTATAGCATTCCTCTTTTGTCCGAAGACTCAGGACTGCTTCAAAAAGGAAATCAACCGATTCTGTTCTGATTTTCTTACTCATATGCATAATCTCCTTCTGATCCGCTTCAAACTGTAATTATTTTATCACACTAAATTCATAAAGTAAACCCGAAAGCTCTTCTTTTGCATGCAATATGCTCCTTCAATAGCTCCACAGAAGTACTGACTACCAGCTCCTCCGGGAAATCTATTTCCGTCAGAAGTTCCTCCACATATGGGAATCTTCCTGCTTCTGTGTCCACATGCGCATCGCTGCCGACCACAATCGGTGTCTGATACCGTTTACAATACTGCAGCATTTCCGCAGCATTCTTCTTCGTATCCTTTCGAAATCCACCCGGATGCAGGGAGGCATTATTCACCTCCAGAAGAGTCCCGGTTTCTTTGGCCATATAGACTACCTTATCATAGTCTACAGGAAATCTTCCATCATCCGGATGTCCGATGATATGAATATATGGATTCTGCATCACATTCAGATAGGCCTGTGTGTTCTCTTCCTTCGTATGATCCAGCCCGTAGCAGGGACCGTGCAGACTGGCGATCACCAGATCTAATTTACCAAGTGTCTCTTCCGGCAGATCCACTTCTCCATCCGGATTCAGAATATTTAATTCTGTACCCAGCAGCAGCTCTATTCCATACCGGTTTCGCGGTACCACTTTAAAATTTTCAAAATAAATCGGGTGGCATGTTCCTGGCATCGCAGGGGCATGCTCCGTCAATGCCAAAAGCTGCATTCCATGCTCCGCTGCTGCCATAAGCATTTCATTCATAGTACTATAAGCATGCCCACTGACTAAGGTATGCGCATGTGTATCCGTTACAAATCTCATTTTTGCTTCCTTCTTTCCCTCCCTTTGCCTACTTTCATCTCAGCAAAGGCTTTTCCTTACATATATTTTATCATTTTCTCAATGGAACAGGTAATCAATTTCTTAAATGATTCTGCCATCCGATCAGAGGTCTCCTGTACCTCAGCATGACTAAGCGGACGATCCGTCATGCCGCATGCCAGATTAGAAATGCAGGAAATGCCGCATATTTTCATTCCCATATGGTTTGCCGCAATTGCCTCACATGCCGTACTCATGCCGACCGCATCCGCTCCCAGTATCCGGAACATCCGGATTTCCTGCTTCGATTCATACGACGGCCCCGTAGTCTGTAAATAAATGCCCTCTTTTATCGGAATCTGCAGTTCTGCCGCTGCCTCTTTCACCGCACACTGGAGTTTCTCATCATAGATTTCACTCATATCGGGAAAACGTACCCCCAGTGCCTCTAAGTTTTCCCCGATCAGCGGAGATGGAACGAAGCTTGCAATATGATCCGTAATAAGCATAAAATCGCCTGCCTGAAACGTATCATTCACACCACCTGCCGCATTGGTCAGACACAGAATATCCGCGCCCAGCATTTTCATGAGCCGGATCGGCAGAACAACATCCTGCATAGAATACCCTTCATAGTAATGAACCCGGCCCTGCATGATAACGACCGGCACGCTGCCTATATATCCGAAAATAAACCGGCCCTTGTGCCCCGGAACCGTTGCTATCGGGAAGCCGTCTATTTCATGGTAATCCAACACCGCCTCCGTTTGAATGGTCTCAGCATAGTCTCCCAGTCCAGATCCCAAAACCAGTGCAGCCTTAGGCTGAAAATCTATTTTTTTCCGAATTGCCTGATAACATCGCATTAATTTTTCATAGGTTTCATTCATTGCCATCTTCCTTTCTTCCGGATGCTCCCTGTTTTATCCTATGTATAGTATAGCATTCTTCTGGAGAGAATCCTATTGAGAAGAAAAATTTTTTGCACAAATCTATTACAAAAGCGCGCGGACGAACCACATATGCCGCAGCTGGAAAGGAGACTTTTATGAGAGAAATGCATTTTCCTTCCAAAGCAGAAATGGATCTCTTGAATCAGGAAATTATCGATGCCTATGACTATCTGGGCAATGCTGCCTCTACCACTGATTGTACCGGCCTGATTCCTTCCGCTCCGGCTTCCAGAGCTGAGCTGGAGTCGTATCAAAATATGTATCAGTTTGAACCGCCCTATCTGGACGACAGCATCATGGAAAATACAGAACCGGAAGAAAACAGTCGGGAGAGCCGACAGCACTGATACCGGGTTCAGACACAATTTTCCGGAAATGAAATAATCGCTTTGCATGTCCATGCAAGACGATTATTTTATTTTTCTGCCGTTTCTACCGGCACAGACTATTTACTCTCTGCCTGACTCTTCACGCAACTGGCATTTTGCCATATATTATATAGAATGATTTGTTGACAGATCGACAGCGAAGCTACATGCTTCACAACTGCCGCTTCTGTCCAGGGAGGATGTGCATTATGAAAAAGAAGCTGATGATTTCACTTCTGCTGGCTGGTCTGACCCTCACATCACTGGCTGCCTGCTCTGCTAAAGATACGACAACTGTCAGGACTACAACAGAGAAATCTCCTGCTGCCAATACAGCGGAACCGAAAAAAGAGCTCACTTCTGTAACTTTAAATGAAGTGGCGCATTCCATTTTCTATGCTCCTATGTATGTGGCAATGGAACAAGGGTATTTTGCCGAAGAAGGAATTGATCTGGAACTGGTAACCGGATACGGCGCAGATAAGACAATGACCGCTGTCCTTTCCGGTGAAGCAGATATCGGGTTCATGGGATCCGAGGCCTCTATCTATACGTATGTCGGCGGTGCTTCAGACTACGTTGTCAACTTTGCTCAGCTGACACAGCGTGCCGGTAAC
>DNJM01000034.1:10130-10545 GCA_003489085.1 Lachnospiraceae bacterium | reverse complement strand
GCTGACACAGCGTGCCGGTAACTTCCTGGTTGCCCGAAACAAAATGGAAAATTTCACCTGGGAAGATCTAAAGGGAACAACGGTTCTTGGTGGCCGGAAAGGCGGTATGCCGGAAATGGTATTCGAATATATTCTGAAGCAGAATGGGATTAATCCGGAAAAGGACCTGACGATCGACCAAAGCATTGACTTCGGTTCTACTGCGGCGGCATTCTCTGGAGGGCAGGGAGATTACACGGTTGAATTCGAACCCGGTGCTACCACTCTCGAATCCGGAAACAAAGGCTTCGTCGTAGCATCTCTTGGAAAGGACAGTGGCTATGTTCCATATACTGCTTTCTCTGCAAAGAAGGGTTATCTGGAAAAAAATGCAGATGTCATCCAAGGCTTTACCAACGCTCTGCAAAAAGGAATG
>DNJM01000034.1:9699-9846 GCA_003489085.1 Lachnospiraceae bacterium | reverse complement strand
ACCAACGCTCTGCAAAAAGGAATGGATTTTGTCCAGAACCACTCTCCGGCAGAAATTGCTGAAATCATCCAGCCACAGTTTCCGGAAAATGATCTGACCACGATCCAGACAATCGTAACACGCTACTATGAACAGGATACCTGGAAA
>DNJM01000034.1:9001-9410 GCA_003489085.1 Lachnospiraceae bacterium | reverse complement strand
ACTATGAACAGGATACCTGGAAAGCTGATCTGATCTTTGAAAAAGAAAGCTTCCAGCTGCTGCAGGATATCCTTCTGGATGCAGGAGAACTGGAGGAACGAGTTCCGTATGAGGATCTGGTTACAACCGTTTATGCTGAAAAAGCAGCAAAATAGTCCTTTTTTTCACTTCTGTCATTCAGGCGGCGGCAGGTACAAAGAACCTGCCGCCGCCTGAACTATTCGGTCTTACCGATCTGTTTAAACAACTGATTAATATACGTAGATAATCCTGCGATTAAAATTCCCTGTGTAATTGATGTAAAGACGGCCAGCATCATCTGCTGCACTGTATGGCACTGACAGGTGGAAAAAACATACAATGCACTTAAGAAAATGCCGGCTCCTCCCAGGATAAAAGGAATCATTTT
>DNJM01000034.1:0-8813 GCA_003489085.1 Lachnospiraceae bacterium | reverse complement strand
CTTTCCTCTTCTAATTCTTTTAAATGCTTTAATTTTACGCGAAGAATACCCGCCTGCATTTCATCCAATCTGGAGTTTGTTCCTACAACTTTATTGTAATAGCGCCGTTCACTTCCATAATTACGGAAAACTCTGATATCTTCTGCAATTTTTTTAGCGCAGCGCCCAAAAAATAGAGAACGACCGTTCCAATCAGCAATTCTGGCTTAACATAGTTCAGCACTTCTTTCATCGCTGCTTTCCTTCTTTCTCCCAAAATCGGATCTCCCCACAGGCAATCATGGGTCCTGCATTACCGGAAGGCTGGGTCCTGAAATCATCGGCTCCACCATGCAGGATCACACTTCTGCCCACCACATCCTCCGGATAAAAGCGGCCGGTATAAACAGCCATCCAGACGTTCCCCTGATTGCTCAAAACAGGCGGTAAGTCTCCTGCATGGGCAGGATGTTTCGTATTTTCCGGATTATAATGTGTTCCTGCATTTTGAAATGGCTCGGCCGGTGTTCCGCTGCAGGATCCTCCTTCATGTATATGGAATCCGAAAAATCCTCCCGTCTCTTTCTCCAACCGGGAGGGAATTCCATACATTTCTACAGTGATCACAGTTCCCTCATAAACACCATAAAAATATATGGTTCCATGAATCTCCGGGTACATTGACGATCCTTTTATCTTTGCGTAAGCATCTGGCATTCCATTGATAATTGACTGCACTGCATTTTCCTTTACATTCTGCGTATTTCTATCATTCTATGAAACGAGCTGCTAAAAGTTTCCTTCCATACCGCTGCAGCAGCGTCTGAAATACTCCAGCATCTCATCCAGCGTCTGCCTGCTTTCCTTCCATTCAGGATGTACGACGCAGAATGCATGAACCAATTCATTCTCTGTCCCCTTTGCAAAGCAATGCATCTGATGGCTGCAGCGATGCCGTTCCAGTGCAGCATTGAATTCCAGTGTATAGTCCTTTAATATATCTTCCTCGCTGGTCACTAAAAAGCATGGCGGCAAATTGCAGGAAGTAATCATACGCCGGGGATTTATGTAAGGAAGATATGCTGCTTCCCGATAATTTCCACGGAATAAAAGCGGATGCATCCTTCCGATCACATCCTTTTTATTCAGGTAAAACATCCCGGAAATCAATCCCAGTGCCCGAATCTGAAGCTGGCTCCCCTTTATCATAAATATCTTCTGCATCTCTTCTTTCAGGTTGATTGCCGCTGCATAAAAAGCAAGCAATGCCCCTGCAGAATCTCCCGTTAAGCAGACTCTGTCCGGATCATATCCCAGTTCCTTCCGTTGTTCATAGATCCATTGGAATGCATGCAGGATATCCTCAATCTGATCCAGGAAACCAACGTCCGGAACCAGCCTGTAGTTCAGACTGATGACCTGTGCTCCGCGCTCCGCCAGGCAAAGATTAAACTCTTCATTTCTTTCCTTTGATCCGGAAAATAACCTGCCTCCATGAATATTAATAATCATAAGTTTTTCTGCAGGTTCCTGTTCCGGATAAAAAATATCCAGAACATGACCATTTTCTCCATCGCCTCTATATGAAATATTCCTTTGAATTCGTATTGCTTCATTGGTACGCGTAATTTTCCTTTGCTTTTTATCGTGACTCTCCATCTGCCTTGTACACAGCTTCATATATAATTTCAACATGCCTTTTGATACTTTTGGCATACCTATATCTCCCCTTTCATGCAGCATGAAATCAACATTGTTGTATTATAGAACAGCCTTTTTAGAAACACAACCTCTGCAACAGAATCTTCGTAATTTTCATGCTTCCTTTATATTTGCGTAAGATTATCTTAATGTTTCCGGACAGGCCGAACCAAATGCGTAAAATCGATCTCATTTCTGTATTATTCCCAAAATGATTTGACTTTTGTTCATTTTTATGATAGTTTCAATGCATATCTTTTGATATGTATCTAAATTGTTTGTATAAGTAATATGGAGGTAGACACATGAACAAAGGAACAGTAAAATGGTTCAACAATCAAAAAGGTTACGGTTTCATTTGTGATGAAGCAGGCAACGATATTTTCGTTCATTATAGTGGCATCGCATCTGAAGGCTTTAAATCTCTGGAAGAGGGGCAGGCTGTAGAGTTTGAAATTGCAGACGGCGGTAAAGGACCTCAGGCAGTTAACGTAGTCAAATTATAATCCGATATTGTACACAACCTTGTTAAGTTCACATTTTAAATTTGCAGATAGCTATAATTTAATAATAGGAAGTAAGATAATAGAAGATGAAAGGGGCGGATTCCGTATGGAACCGCCTCCCTTTTTTATTTCTGCCAGAGGACTATTTTTCCTCTGGCAAATCGATTTTTTCAAATGCTTCTGCAAAATCAACAATATAGTCTGCCATAGTCTGAAGCATTTCATGTCCCCATTCTTCTGTTGCCAGATGCGGTTCATCCGTACCGTACCAGCCATTTGCACTGTAGTTAGCATATTCTCTCGGGATCGTCACAGTCGCTCCCTTAAAATTAACTGTATTCCAGCCAATGGTCGGCATGTCCGGCGATACATCATCGATCAGATTCATCGGCTCATTAATATATGTCATATCCACTAAGGACGGATCCACAGCCATAACACCGGCGGTTTCCTCTGCACCGCCGTGACCGCCTTTCCATTCCGGACGAAGCTCACCAACCATAAGCCACCAATTGAGGTTTGCCAGCCATGCACCCTTTTTGTGAAGATACATGCCGACGGCTTCAATGGCCTTGCAATTCCCTCCGTGTCCATTTAAAATAATAAATTTACGAAAGCCATAACGATATAGGCAATCTACAATTTTGGTGAGAATCATAATCAAACCGTCTGTACCGATCGTAATGGTTCCCGGGCAGCCATAAATGTTATCCGTGGCTCCATAGGGAATTGTCGGAGCGATCATCACATCACATTTTTCTTCCAGCAATTCCACAATACGATCCGGAATTAAAGTATCGGTTCCAAGAGGCATATGCTTTCCGTGGTTTTCGATACTGCCGACAGGGATCAGGACAGTTTTTCTCTTTTCCAGATATTCCTCAACCCTTTTTCCTGTAATATTTGCTAAACGCATACAAAATTCCTCCTGTATTATCCTAAGTTGTATCTGCAGAAATGTTTAAACAATTTTCACCCCTGCTGCCGCCAATACTTCCTTCGCTCTTTCGTAGTCATCCGTATCGAATACCATGACAGGCGCCATACCCTGCCGAATGACAAAGGAATAAATGTAATTGACATTGATATTCTGCTCGGCTAATATCGACAGCATCTGGTTCAGATTTCCCTTTTTATCTTCCAGCTCTACTCCGATCACTTCCTGGATCCGCACAACGAATCCTTTACTGGTCAGATACTCTTTCGCTGCTTCCGGTTTATCTACAACCAGCCTCATGATCCCGAAGTCAGGGGTATCAAAGGAAGCTACCGCACGGATATTCACATGCGCCTCTACAATCGCTGCCGTCACATCCAGAAGACTTCCGGTTCTGTTTTCTACAAATACAGATAACTGCTTTACCATATCTCTGACTCCTCCCTTTTATTTTAAAGTATACCCAATGTCGAATGCTTTTTTGTTGATTTCAATCGTTTTCGGCGGAACCGTATGCTCGATCACCTGATACCACTCTTCTTTGGAGAAGTCCATATGCTGTGCTGCGATTCCCAGCACAATCATATTAAACACTCTTGGATTTCCAAGCTTTCTTGCCTCTTCGGTTGCATCTACCTTATATACCTTATGCTCCTTTGCCAGATCCTCCAGAATGTGTTCCGGATACTGTGCAGTTCCAATCACTACCGGCATCGGATCGATTCTCCAGTCATTTACAATCAGAGCCCCGTCCTTTTTCAGGAAATGCGCATACCGGAGGGCTTCCAGACGTTCAAAGGCAATGATAACATCTGCCTGTCCCTCCTCTACAATCGGTTCTGCCACCTTTTCTCCATAGCGCACAAAGGTTACAACACTTCCGCCGCGCTGTGCCATCCCATGTACCTCGGACAATTTAACCTCATAACCGCCCTGCATCGCCAGGCCTCCCAGAATCCGACTGGTTAAAAGTGTTCCCTGGCCACCTACACCAACGATCATAATACTTTTTACTGCCATTATCTGTCACCTGCCTTTACCATCTCGATTGCATTAAATTTGCAAAGGTTTTCACAGAGTCCGCATCCGGTACACATTGTATCATCAATATGAATCGTGCCATCTGCATTTCTGGTCATCGCCGGACAACCCGGCTTCATGCACATACCGCATTTTTTACATTTTTCCGAAATCGCTCTGTATAACGGCTTTTTGGATTTATCCAGAAGTACACATGGCGTTTTCGTGATGATTACGGAAATCTCGTCCTTCGCCACTTCTTCTTTTACGACCTGTTCCAGTCTGGCAATATCAAATGCATTGACCTCGATGACATTTTTAATTCCCATTGCACGGCAGAGCCCCGGAATATCAATTGCCCAGGTCGGATCCCCCTGTAGTGTATTCCCGGTTGCTGCATGATCCTGATGGCCGGTCATACCAGTCGTGGAATTATCCAGAATCATAACCGTTCCGGTCGCCTGATTATATACCATATTCATCAAAGAGTTAACGCCGGTATGCAGGAAGGTAGAATCGCCTATGACCGCTACCCAATCCTTAATATATTCTTTTCCCCTGGCCTTTTCCATACCATGGAGACTCGAAATACTGGCGCCCATGCAGATACAGGTATCTACCACGCTTAACGGTGCCACCGCTCCCAATGTATAACATCCGATGTCACCGGCTGCATGCAGCTTCAGTTTTTTCAAAACATAATATACACTCCTGTGCGGACAGCCCGGACAGAGAATCGGCGGACGGTTCGGTACCTCTGCCGGTGCCATAAGATTCAGCTCTTCATGCAGAATGGCTTTGCGGATCATATTGGCACTGTATTCGCCCTGGATCGTAAAGATCTCTTTTCCAATGGCCGGAATTCCCCAGGACTTCACCTGTTCCTCGATGACCGGATTCAGTTCCTCGATGATATACAGTGTTTCCACTTTGGATGCAAACTCCCGGATCAGCTTTTCCGGAAGAGGATTTACCATACCAAGCTTCAGTACAGAAGCCTTCGGAAGTGCTTCCTTCACATACTGGTACGGAATACCGCTGGTGATAACACCGATTTTTGTATCGTTCATTTCTACTGTATTGACCGGCATTGTATCTGCTGCCTCGGCCAGTTCGAGATTACGCTTTTCAATCTCTTTGTGCCGTTCCTTTGCCATTCCCGGCATCATAACGGTCTTCTGGATATTTTTTACATAAGGCTTTATCTCCGGCTCTTCGCGGTCACACAGCTCAACCATTCCCTGCGAATGCGCCAGCCGTGTCGTCGTCCGCAGAATAAACGGACGATCGAACTGCTCGCTGAGTGTAAAGGCAAGCTTCATGTAGTCTTTTGCCTCCTGACTGTCGGATGGCTCCAGTACCGGAACACAGGCTGCTCTGGCCACCATTCTGGTATCCTGCTCATTCTGAGAGCTGTAAAGCCCCGGATCGTCTGCCACTACGAGTACCAGCCCGCCATTTACTCCCATATAGGATACCGTATACAGCGGATCTGATGCCACATTCAGACCGACATGCTTCATGGCTGCCATCGCACGAACGCCTGAAATACTGGCCCCGATGGCAACCTCTGTGGCTACCTTTTCATTCGGTGCCCATTCGCAGTACAGGGAATCCTTATACTGCACCAGATTTTCACTTACCTCCGTGCTCGGTGTCCCCGGATATGCCGCAGAAACCTTTACCCCGGCCTCATACGCGCCTCTGGCAATGGCCTCATTTCCCAACATGATTACTTTTTCTGCCATATTTTATAAACCATCCTTTCGTAAATCCGTAATCCGTCTTGCCTTTCCTTCGAAGCGCTGCAGTGAATTCGGCGCCACCAGCTTAATCTGTGTTGCCAGTCCAAGCTGTGCTTTCAATGCGGATTTGATTCTCTTTTCCAGCTCACTTAATTTCGCATAGCTGTCCAGCAGTCTGTCATCGATCAGCTCTACCAGAATCGTCATCACATCCAGACGATTCTGCCGCTCTACGATGATCTCATAATGCGGACCTATCTCTTCAATCTTAAATAATACTTCCTCGATCTGTCCCGGGAATACATTCACACCACGGATCACCAACATATCATCCGCACGGCCGGACAGATTCTCGATCCGGCAGGTCGTACGTCCGCATTTACATGGCTCATACATCAGACGGGTCAGATCTCCGGTTCGGTAGCGGATCAGCGGCAGCGCTTCCTTGCCCAGGCAGGTGATCACCAGCTCACCCCTCTCTCCCGGCGGAAGCACTTCTTCCGTCTCCGGATCAATGATTTCCGGAATAAACCAGTCTTCGTTTACATGCATTCCTACCAGCTCTTCACACTCTCCGGCCACACCTGGTCCGCAGAGTTCACTCATGCCATAATTCTGGGTGCATAGGAACCCTTCGCCCCAGACACGGTGCATCTCCGTACGCATCGCTTCTGTCATACCCTCGCCGCCGAAAAGTCCGATGTGTACTTTCAGATCTTTCTCCGGATCCAGGCCACGCCTGCGGATCTCCTCGCCCAGATGCAATGCATAGGACGGTGTCGCTACAAGCAAGGTTACCCCCATATCCTGCAAAAACATAATCTGCTTATTGGTATTTCCGGAGGACATCGGAATGACACTGGCACCTAGCTTCTCCAAGCCTCCATGCAGTCCAAGTGCTCCGGTAAAAGTTCCATAGCCAAAGGATATCTGTGCCACATCCTCCGCGGTAGCTCCGCCCATACAGGCGATACGTGCAACATTATTCAGCCACATATCCAGGTCATTCCTGGTGTATCCTACTACTGTTGGTTTTCCGGTCGTTCCGGAGCTGGCATGGAACCGCACCAGCTCTTTCGGTTCTACAGCAAATAATCCCATCGGGTAATGCTCTTTAAAATCTGCTTTATATGTATAAGGTAATCGTTTCAAATCCCCCAGATTCTGAATATCCTCCGGTTTTACATGAGCTGCATCCATTTTTTCCCGATAGGGTGCCACTCTTTCATAAATGTAATGAACGCTTTCTTTCAATTTTGTAAGCTGAATTGCCTCGATTTCTTCTCTTGGAAGCGTTTCTTCCTTTGCCCAGATCATCTTCCGTCCTCCTGCCTCTCTGTACTTTCTTTTTACCGCAGGTTACCTCCTCTGTAATCCTGCCGCAAAATCGTCTATTCCTATATGATACCATATCACTTTCCCGATTTAAAGCATTACTTTAAAAAGGTTCGCGAAATTACGGCATTTTCTGCCGCATTATGCAAAATCAAACAAGGACAGCTGGTTGGATTCCGGCAGATCTCCAAAAATACCCAATTCATCCATAAAATCAATAACGGACTTACTGACCTTGGTCCGCTGCCGGAAATCATCCTTGGAAAGATATGGTCCTTCTGCCGAGGCCAGCTCCACAGCGTCTGCTGCCTTATCTCCCATCCCCTCTATGGATGCCAGTGACGGCATCAGCTTACCATCAATGATCTGGAATTTCGTAGCCTTAGCCCGGTAGATATCAATGGGGAGGAATTCAAATCCTCTTGCATACATTTCCTGCACAATCTTCATATCCTTTAAGGTCGCCTGTTCCTTCTGGGAAAGGGTATCGCTCCGCTTCTTATAATCGTTCATATAGTATTCCAGCCGCTCCCTGCCCTGACACATCAGTTCATAGGAAAATGCCGTTGCACGAATACTGAAAAAGGCTGCATAATAGGCCAGCGGATAATTGACCTTACAGTAGGCAATCCGGTACGCCATCATGACATAAGCCGCCGCATGTGCCTTCGGGAACATATACTTGATCTTCTTACAGGACCAGATATACCAGTCCGGCACACCGGCTTCTGTCATGGCCTTTTCAAATTCCGGTGTCAGTCCCTTCCCTTTCCGGACCTTCTCCATAATCGTAAAGGACAGCTCACTGTCCATCCCTTTATTAATCAGATAGGTCATGATATCATCACGGGTACAGATTGCGGTAGAAATCGTTGCTTTCCCCTCCTCAATCAGTGTCTGGGCATTGCCCAGCCATACATCCGTTCCATGCGAAAGTCCGGAAATCCGAATCAGATCGGACAGTGTCTTCGGCTTTGTATCTACCACCATCTGAATAACAAATTCCGTTCCGAACTCCGGAATACCAAGACATCCCACCGGGCATCCGCCGATGTCTTCCGGTTTGATTCCCAGAGCGCTCGTATCTGCAAAAAGTGACATCACATCCGGATCATCCAGACGGATCTTCTTGGCGTCAAAGGGCTTTCCTGTCATTTCCCCAACCAGCTCCTCCAGCATCTTAATCATAGTCGGATCATCATGGCCAAGAATATCCAGCTTCAGCAGGTTATGGTCAATGGAATGATAATCAAAATGCGTGGTAATGATGTCCGTTGTCATATCATTTGCCGGATGCTGCACCGGCGTAAAGGAGTTAATATCCTCTCCCAGAGGAAGTACGATAATGCCGCCCGGATGCTGCCCTGTACTCCTGCGGATTCCCGTGCATCCGCCGACAATTCGTTCAATCTCACATTTTCGCTTTCTGTTGCCGCGTTCTTCATAATAATTCTTCACATAACCATAGGCCGTCTTATCCGCCAGCGTACCAATCGTTCCTGCCCGGAAGGTCTGTCCATCACCGAAGATAACCTCCGTATATTTATGTGCGTTGCTCTGGTAATCGCCGGAGAAATTCAGGTCAATATC
>DNJM01000069.1:1822-11979 GCA_003489085.1 Lachnospiraceae bacterium | reverse complement strand
AAGGCGCCGATGACGGCGCCCAATTTCTGTATGCTGCTTAGAAAGCATATCAATAACGGGCGGATCATACGCATCGAGCAGCCGGGACTGGAACGGATCATCCGATTTACGATCGAACATCCGGATGAGCTGGGCGATACCAGACAGCATACATTGATCATTGAAATTATGGGGAAACACAGCAACATCATTTTCTGCGATGAAAATGACCGGATCGTAGACAGCATCAAGCATGTTTCCGCGCAGATGAGCTCCGTGCGCGAGGTGCTGCCCGGCAAGCCCTACTTCGTGCCGGACACCATGCAGAAGCGGAATCCCCTGGCTGTGGATTTTCATGCCTTTTCCGAAGCGCTTTGCCAGAAACCCGCTGCCCTGGCAAAAGCAATTTATACCAGCTTTACCGGCATCAGCCCGGTTGTGGCCGAGGAAATCTGCTTTCTTGCCGGAATCGATTCTTCCCTGCCGGCAAAGGAGCTGTCTGAAGATCTTCTTTTACACCTGTATAAGCAGTTCGGCTGGTTTTTTGAAGAAGTAAAGCAGCTGCATTTTCATCCCTGTATCTATTATCAGGGCAATGAGCCACGGGAATATGCTTCGATACCACTGTCGCATTTTTCATCTTATGATAAGAAGGAGTATGCTTCGATCTCCGAGCTGCTGGCTGCATACTATGCTTCGAAAAATACAATCACACGGATCCGTCAGAAATCTGCGGATCTGCGTCATGTGGTTCAGACCGCTCTGGAGCGGAACCGAAAGAAATACGACCTCCAGGCAAAGCAGCTGGCCGATACGGAAGGCCGCGAGAAATACAAGGTTTACGGCGAACTCATCCACACCTATGGCTACAACCTGGAATCCGATGCCCGGAAGCTGACCGCACTCAACTATTATACGAATGAAATGATCGATATTCCCCTGGATCCGGTAAAAACACCGCAGGAGAATGCCCTTCGCTATTTTGAAAAATATAATAAGCAGAAACGGACCTACGAAGCGCTTTCCCAGTTGATCCAGGAAACTCACGAGGAAATCGTCTATCTGGAATCGGTCAGCAATGCGCTGGATATTGCACTGACGGAGGATGATCTGCTGCAGATCAAGGATGAATTGACCGAGGCGGGTTATGTCAAACGGAAGTTTACGAAGAAAAAGCAGAAATTGGTCAGCCGCCCGCTTCATTATCAGTCCGAAGACGGATATGATATCTACGTCGGCAAGAACAATTATCAGAATGAAGAGCTGACCTTTGAGGCCGCTTCCGGCGGTGACTGGTGGTTCCACGCCAAGGGCTGCCCCGGCTCCCATGTCATCGTGAAAACAAATGGAGAGGAGCTGCCGGATCGTACCTTTGAGGAAGCCGGACGGCTGGCCGCTTACTACTCCAAAAACCGTGGAAACGATAAGGTGGAAATCGACTACATTCAGCGGAAACACATCAAAAAGGTAAAAGGAGCCAAGCCGGGATTCGTGATCTATCATACCAATTATTCTCTGGTAATTGATTCCGATATCTCCGGCATCCGGCTGGTGGAGTAAACAGAACTACAGGCACAGAAAGCATATTGAAATATGCCCTGTGCCTGTTTCTATTTCTATTTTTCTTTCCCCAGCAGATAATCGATAAACTGCTGCGCCGTTCTTCCGGAAAGTCCCCCATGGGTCAGCTCCCACTGGTTCGCTTCCAGAAGCAGTGTGCTCTCCTCTATATGAATTCCGTTTTTCTCCGCCAGTGCCAGTACGATCTTCTGGAATTCCTTCTTTGCCGGTGAATCGAAAAAGATCGTAACACCGAATCTGGCTACCAGAGACAGCTTCTCCTGTACGGTATCGTTGGAATGGATATCTCCGTCATGCTCATCCCGGTCGCGGAAGGATTCCCGGATCAGATGTCTGCGGTTAGAGGTGGCATAGATCAGGACATTGTCCGGCTTCTTCTCCAGCCCGCCTTCGATCACCGCTTTCAGATATTTATATTCAATTTCAAATTCTTCAAAGGAAAGATCATCCATATAGATAATGAATTTGTAGTTTCGGTTTTTAATCTGTGCAATCACCTCATTCAGATCCTGAAACTGGTGCTTGTACACCTCGATCATTCGGAGGCCCTGATCATAATACTGATTTAAGATCGCTTTGATCGAAGAGGATTTTCCGGTGCCTGCCGCACCGAACAGGAGACAGTTATTCGCTCTTCTGCCTTCTACAAATGCCTCCGTATTGTCAATCAGCTTCTGCTTTGCTGTCTCATAGCCGATCAGATCGTCCAGCTTCACATGGGCAATCCGGGTAATCGGTTCAATCCGTACATCGTCTCCCTCATGATTCACCCGAAAGGCCTTGTGCAGACCGAATTTGCCGACCCCGAATTCCTTATAAAACTGCGTTAATACTCGCTTGAAGGCTGCCGCATCTTCTGTTTCTGCCAGTGCCTGTGCCAGCGTGCAGATCCGCCCCCGGATTCTGGTATTAAAGACCTTACTGTGACTGTCCGTCATCTGGTAATTCTCCAGCATGTTGAAGCAGGATACCCCAAGCTCCCGCTCAATCCGTTCCAGATCATAGTCAAATAATTCTTTAAATATTTCAAAATCATGCAGCGCCACCGCATTGATCGTGCCGTCTATTTCGCCGACAATCTCACAGGCTGTACTGTAGGCATTTTCATCATTTGCCAGTAAGAATGTCAGGTACGTATGCCATAGATTTCCTTCAAACCCATAGTTCGCCGTCAATTCAATCAGCCTGTGCACGGTTTCAAAAAGCAGTGAACGCAGGTCTTCTACATTATAATATTCATTATCGCAGTTCTCCATCAAAAATGTCATATCCCGAAGAATGTCTTCATGCTCCATCCCCCGGTACAGCATCAATTCATTTGTACGCATAGCTTTTATTCCCCCATTGATTTAATAATTCCCCAGGATCTTCAGGTTCCTGGTCTCCTCCCGTAGACCGCGGATCGCATTTTTCACCGCACTGTCCGCCAGACTGCCTTCAAAATCTATGAAAAACCGATATTCCCAGGTACGCCCTTCGATCGGCCTTGACTCAATCTTGGTCATATTCAGATCATTATAAATGAAATGCGACAGCACCTGATACAGCGAACCGCTTTCGTGCGGCACCTCGAAGCAGATACTGATCTTCTGTGCATCCGGCAGAAAGATCTTCTGATTGGTGATCACGATAAACCGGGTAGAATTGTTGTCATTATCATTGACATGCTCCTGTAAAATACTGAGTCCATGCACCTTTGCTGCATATTCACTGCAGATCGCCGCCTTTTGCGGATCCTGTTCCTTCAGAATCTTTTCTGCTGCCAGCGCCGTATTCGCCATGCTGATCTGCTGCCAGCTGCGATGGCCGTTCAGGAATCGTTCACACTGCATCAGCCCCTGTGGGTGAGAATACACCTGACGGATATCCTCCAGCTTTGTTCCCGGAATGCCTGCTAATGTATGATTGATCGGCAGAATCGTCTCCCCAACAATATAATTCTCATACTCTACCAGCAGATCATATACTTCATTCACCGCTCCGGCAGAGGAATTCTCGATCGGCAGCACAACAAAGTCCGCCGTTCCTTCCTCCATCGCCTCCAATGCCTCCCGGAACGTAGCCACATGAAATGTATTGATCTTTTCTCCAAAATACTTCTTCATGGCTGCCTGTGTATAGGAGCCCTCTGTTCCCGGGAATACAATGCGTGCTTCATCGGTATCCAGCCTGTCCATCCGGATAAACGGCAGACGGCCGGAGGTTCCTCTTCTGGCGATTTCCTGATACTGCAGTTTCCGGCTGATGCTCATCAGCTGCTCGAAAATCTCCCGGATTCCCTTTTTATTAAATGCACCGGACACCTTGCTCTCTACTGCGGCAAGCTTGTCCTTCTCTCTCTCTTTATCCAATACCTTCCGTCCGGATTCTATTTTATACTCCGCCACCTGACGGCATAATTCCATCCGTTCCTCATACAGGCGCACGATATTGTCATCCACTCTGTCCAGTTCTTTTCGTAATTCTTCCAAAGAAGCCATTCTTTGTTTCACTCCGTCCTGATTATATTTTATTTTTTCTACTATAATACTTTTTTCCGCTAAAATCCATGATCATTTTTCTATTTTTGATTTTTAAGGTTGAAAACCATCTCAATTTATTATATGATAGATGGAGATTCATCAACCTGTAACAGGATCTGTATAAAATCTCTGCAAAATATCATTTTTATCGTAATAATTTACAATTCCACAAAGGGAACGTAAGAGGAGGTTTCTATGAGACATTTAATGAGTCCTTTGGATTTCACCGTCGAGGAACTGGATCAGCTTCTGGACCTCGCAAATGACATTGAAAAGAATCCTGCCAAATATGCGCATGCATGTGAGGGCAAAAAATTAGCCACTTTATTCTATGAGCCGAGTACCCGTACCAGATTAAGCCATGAGGCAGCTATGCTGAATCTTGGCGGTAATGTGCTTGGCTTTTCTTCTGCGGACTCCAGCTCCGCTGCCAAGGGGGAAACGGTTTCCGATACCATCCGCATGATTTCCTGCTATGCAGATATCTGCGCGATGCGCCATCCGAAGGAGGGTGCACCTATGGTTGCCTGTAAGCACTCTTCTATCCCGATCATCAATGCCGGAGACGGCGGCCACCAGCATCCGACTCAGACACTGACCGACCTGCTAACCATCCGCTCTTTAAAGGGCCGTCTTAACAACCTGACCATCGGGCTCTGCGGTGATCTGAAATTCGGCCGTACGGTTCATTCCCTGATCAATGCACTGGTGCGTTATACCGGTATCCGGTTTATCCTGATCTCCCCGGAAGAGCTGCGTCTGCCAAGCTATATTCGTGAAGATGTACTGGACAGAAATGAAGTTCCTTATCAGGAGGTAGTCAGACTGGAGGATGCACTTCCTTCTCTGGATATTCTGTATATGACCCGTGTACAGAAGGAGCGGTTCTTCAACGAAGAGGATTACATCCGTATGAAGGATTTCTATATCCTGGATAAGAAGAAAATGGAACTGGCGCCAGAAGATATGTATGTGCTGCATCCACTGCCGCGTGTCAATGAGATTGCAGTGGAAGTGGATGATGACCCAAGGGCCGCATATTTCCGCCAGGCACAGTATGGTGTCTATGTCCGGATGGCTCTGATTCTGACACTGCTCGATATCCACGTGGATTAAATAAAAAGGAGGAATTCACCATGCCAAATGAAAGCACCTTAAATGTCAGCGGCCTTTCTGAGGGCGTTGTCCTCGACCATATCCAGGCCGGAAAATGTATGGATATTTATAAATACCTGAAGCTGGACAAGCTGGACTGTACAGTTGCCATTATCAAAAATGCTACCAGCCATAAGATGGGACGGAAGGATATTATTAAGATCGAGTGTCCAATTGACTACATTGATCTGGATGTACTCGGATTTATCGACCACAACATTACGATCAATATCATTCAGGATAATAAGATCGTAGAGAAAAAGCGCCTGCATCTTCCGAAGCAGATCACCAATGTCATCCGCTGCAAAAATCCGCGCTGCATCACTTCCATTGAACCGGAGCTGGACCAGATCTTCATTCTGACCGATGAGGAGAAGGAAGTATATCGCTGCAAATATTGTGAAGAAAAGTATCAAGGGCATTTGAATAAGAGATAATGAAAAATATGGCCCCTGTGTCAGATAAGAGTTTCCATCCAGAGACTGCGCAAACTCTTATCTGGCACAGGGGCCTGTTATTCTTCAGCTGTTCTTTATTGCAAGGACTTTTTCCTAGATAAAGCAGATAAAGCCTTCTTTTACTTCTTTATATTCTTTCGATACCTGGCTGTCATACATCATAGACATTTTCTCATTCAGGACAATCAGGCGGCGGCCTTCCGGAACCTCCGGCAGCTCCTTTAACGCTTCTTTGAAACGATATACACTATTGTAGCTTCCGTTGTATGGTTCGGACGCAAATGTCTCTCCCTGGTAAGCAGGAATGGTTTCCGCATCCCGATACAGGTAAGAAGCAACATAGCAGTGCTCGATTCCATCTATGGTGACAAAATATGGATCCAGCAGGTCACGGCTTCCGTTGGAAGGCGTATTCAGGAATCCGGTTGCAGTCATATCATCTACCGGAATACAGCAGCCTTCAAACAGATCATAAATATCTGCTCCGCCCATGGAACTGAAGGAAGCTACCATAACGCCTTCTATTCCCGGCAGCTCTGCCATTGTAAATCCGTTCATGATCTCATGGCTGACCATATCCTGCTCGGTCAGATCAATGGCAACATACTTCTTACCAATCCGCTTCTTCCATACTTCCGGCAATTCCGGATAATTCTTCGCTTTCATTGCAGCCGGAATCGTACGTCCATGGTAGGTATAGAAGAAATAGCGATCTTCACCGTGTTCACGGAAGAAATATTTCTCTCCGTCATCGCCGACAAATTCTTCTCCGTTGAACTTCAGATCCTTATAAACTGCCTGATGATCTCCTGCTGTTGTGTCTGTAGTAATCGTCAGATTGGTACCGAAGAAATGGGTATTCATGATCTGGCTCGGTACCAGGTAGGTTCCATTAAATTTCTCTACCAGCTCTTTTGGCACCACTTTATTCTTCTGATAGATGGAGATTCCCTTCTCCTCCAGCATAGCCGTTGCAAACATATGCAGAACCACTTCACCGACATCTATCTTACTGTCATGCGTTTCACTGATGGCCAGTACAGCATTGTATTTCGGAATAATGTAAAGCTTGCTGGTGAACTGGAAGCTGTTTCCACCCTTCATCAGAACGTGATCGCCCAGGTCGAATTCCGGCTCTCTTACATCCACATTATCCCATCCCAGTCCGAAACGGATGCTGGCGGTATCCTCCGGCAGGAAGGTTACGCCCTGATGCTTTGCCATCTCCGCCTTACTTTCTTCACTGATGACATCATTTTCTGTCAGGAACAGATTACCGAATTTACACAGGTCGATCATATTGGTGGTAAATCCACCGCAGCCCTGCAGATAGAAGTATTCCGGTACTTTATCCTTCTCATGGATCAGAGGATAATCCGCATTATGTACCGTAGAAGGTCTGGTAGAATGTGCACCGATCGGTTCCGTAATATACTCTTTACAGAACTGTCCGAACGGGATACCGGATACCTTTGCCACAACCATTTCCGCCAGGGTAAAGCCATCGTTGCAGTAAACAGAATAGGTTCCCGGTGCTGCTTTTAAATGGCTCTTTGCCAGATAATCATATACTTCCTGATAGTATTCCTCATTCTCCGGACTGCCTACATGCGTCGCTGAAAAATGCTTCCACTGTGTACCTGGAAGTCCGCTGGCATGGTTCAGGCAATGGCGTACGGTGATTTCCTTGTAACGCTCATCCAGCATATGAAAATCCGGAAGATATTTGTAAACCGGCATATCCAGGTCCACCTTGCCCTGCTCTACCAGCTTCATTACTGCGGTGGTACAGAAAATCTTGGAGATGGAGCAGACATTAAAGGTGTGCTCTGTAGTTGCAGGCTTATTTTCCTCCGTTCCGTCTGTTCCAAGCGCATCTGCCGCCCAGATCTTGCCATCAACCATGATCGCATAGGACACTGCTGTATAGTTTTTGGCAAGATTCAGGCTTAAAATCTCTGAAAGTCGTTCTGTTAAAGTCATAACACTTCTCCTTTTCTATGTATTTTTATGCTAACTGGTTTTCAGCCAGTAGTATATAGTTTCCACACCGGCCCCGGTCGCTCCGGCATTCTGATATTCATAAACCGGCGTTTTGACCCAGGCCGTCCCGGCAATATCCACGTGGATCCATGGTGTGCCTTCTGCAAAATGCCGGATAAATAATCCTGCCGTAATCGTACCGCAGAATTTACCCCCGATATTCTTCAGATCGGCAATCTGGCTTTCCAGCATCTTCTCATGTTCTTTTCCAAATGGCAGCAGCCAGTATTTTTCTCCGGCCTTTGTACTCGCTTCCCGGAACGCATCCCACATCTGCATATCATCGCAGAGTACACCGGCGATCGTATTTCCGAACATTCCCACAACTGCTCCGGTCAGAGTGGCAATATCCAGCACTCTGGTAACCTTCTCTTTCCGTACCGCATAGGCTACGGCATCCGCCAGGATTAATCTTCCCTCTGCGTCCGTATTTCCCACCTCTACGCTGGTTCCGGAATAGGTATGAAGCACATCTCCCGGTACCAGGCTGCCGGCAGAGATACGATTTTCACAGAGTGGAAGCACAGCGGTAACATTAACCCGCTCCTTTCTTCTCGCCAGTGCATATAGTGCACCGGCTACAGCTGCCGCTCCTCCCATATCTCCCTGCATACCGTTCATGCTTTCTCCTGGTTTCAGGCAATATCCGCCGGTATCGTAGGTGATACCCTTTCCGACCAGGCCGGTCACATCTTTTACAGCAGGATTCCCCCGGTAACGCAGCACCATCATGCACGGCGGATACTCACTGGAGCCGCCGACCCCCAGAAGTGCTCCCATACCAAGCTTCTCCAGATCCTCTTTTAACAGGATCTCTCCCTCTATCTTGGTATCTTCCATCAGATGGCGGATCTCTTCTGCAAAATCCATCGGTCGCAGCTTATTGCCCGGGCGATTCACCATTTCTCTTGCAAATGTCACAGCCTCCGTCAGAATTGCGCCCTCTGTAACACCCTGCTTTGCCCGTTCCAGCTCCTTGCCCGGAATACCAAGAATGGAGACCTGCCATGCCTCTTCCTTCTGCCCGCTCTTATAAGTCGGCATATCATACAGCCCCAGACAGATTCCCTCCGTACATGCCGTAAGTACGGAAACATCGTTCTTTTCCATAATACGATCCAGAATCATAGTGAATTTATATTGTTTCAGCTTTTTCAACTGCTTGCAGGCTTTTGCCATCAATTCTTTCAAAATATGGATATCCGTCAGGTCTTCTGTTCCGGTTCCCACAAAAAGTGCACCCTCATCCCCCGGCAGGAAAAAGGTCTCCAGATACTCTCCTGTAAAGTATTCCTTTACCTGCGCATATTTCGAGTCCGCAAACGGATAATCCGCGTCTGTAAAAATCACCTGTACACCAAGGATCTTCCCCCATACAAATTCAATCATGTACATCCTCCTTCATATTTTATATTATTCTTTCGGTTTCTTCCACATCCGGCAGAATACCGGTACATAACATCCCAGGGCCCATACCATGACCACAGCACTGCCAAGGATCATCCCATTGACCATTCCTTCCGGCAGCATGGGAAACGCCAGGAGTAAAAACAGCACCACATACACAACTGCCGTGCAAACCTTCCCGAACCATTTTGCCCCATTCAGCTTATGCCCATTGTGATGCAGCATCAGAAGACCCATGCCGCCCATAAACCCTTCCTTGACACAGAACAGTGCTGCCAGCAGCCACATCATTGGATATCGGAACGCTATACAGACAATCACAGCGCCCTGCGTCAGCTTGTCTGCCAGTGGATCCAAAAACTTTCCCAGCTCTGTAATCTGGTTGAACCGTCTGGCAATCTTCCCGTCAAACATATCCGTCAATCCTGAAATCCCGATGATGGCGGCAGCCATATACAGCTGTCTGGCTGATGCTGCTGTCAGATACATCCATACAAATACCGGAATCAGAAGAATCCGAAAGTAGCCCATCAGATTCGGAACCGTAAACCATTCCTTCCGATCAAATCTCATATCATCCTTCCCTTCAAGCAAGCCGTTCTTACAATATTTTCATTATACCACTTCTGATGCAGTTTTGCCAATACCTGCAGGAGCCTTCCGTTTCTCCCCAAATTCCCGGAAATAAAAAGAATCCCCCAATAAGAAGGATTCTCCTGATCGGTTAAGCAAAACGATAAGCCGGGTTATGTCGTTGAACAATCATCTATCTAGACCTGCCGTCGCCGGCAGGTTCAAGCGACCTACCTAAAACGTGACGGGCCGCCACATTGTTTTGATTCGGTCTTGCTTCGGATGGGGTTTACATGTGCCCCCGCTGTTACCATCGGGGCGGTAGTCTCTTACACTGCCTTTCCACCCTTACCGGAAGCGCAGCTGCCCTTCCGGCGGTTTATTTCTGTTGCACTGGCCTTGGAGTCACCTCCACCGGACGTTATCCGGCATCCTGCCC
>DNJM01000069.1:0-1565 GCA_003489085.1 Lachnospiraceae bacterium | reverse complement strand
ACCGGACGTTATCCGGCATCCTGCCCTGTGAAGCCCGGACTTTCCTCACCTGCAACCTTTCGGCATCTGCAGCCGCGATTGTCTGTCTTACTTAAACACGTTATGTATTTTATCATATGTTTTTCCAATTGTAAACCACGGAATCTTCTTACATCGTAATTCCAAATCCTGCATTAGGATTCCCCATGGAATACAAAAAGTCTGCTGCAAAAATAGTAAGGAGACTGATACACAGCAACGCTCTTACGTTTCCGGAAAGTCTCTGCACCCATCTGTGGATCGCCGGTTCCGCCACGTATACAATAAAGAGTCCACCGCATCCAAACAGCAAAAGTCCCTCCAGGCATACCCTGCCCTGCAGGTTGATCAGGCTGTCACTGTAATCCCACCAGCGTGCATGATATACCGTCTCCAAAAACAAACCCGTTCCATATTCTATCGTTCCGCAAAGCAGCAAAATCATGGAAAAGAGCTTTCCCGGACGATCTGCCCATTTCCTCAACAACACAATAATCAGCACCCCACCACATCCATATACCGGAAGCCATGGCCCAATCATCGTTCCACGATTGACAAACATATGGTCCAGATACAGATGGATGATCACTTCCCAGCCCCATCCGACAAATGAAAAAATAAAAAAGCTGATTATCAGTGTAGACACCGGGTAGGCTTTTTGACTTTCTCTTAGCGCCGGTCTTTCCGCATCATTCTTAACGTATGTATGAAAAATATACCGTTTTCCAATCTCATAAACCCTCTTCATCGTTTTTCCTCCTGCCGCAGCATATGATGTTCCTTTGTTCTGTCTTTATTGTACAAAAGAAATCTGAAAAACCATGAAAGCAGTTCTTAGGACTTATTTAAAATATTTTATGATTTTTTAAGAATTTATGAAGCCGCCATCCGCAGAAACTCTTCCATTGCCCGACTCAGGTATTTTCCCTGCTTCCAGTAAAAATATAAGGTTCTTTCTACATCCTGCCCATCCAGCTTGTAAAAAACCACTTCCGGATGCGGTGGCACCGCCCGGATCAGGGTGTCACTGATAAAGGAGATTCCCATCCCGGAACAGGTGATATTATACGCTGTAGCCTGCTGGTCCAGTTCCAGCATGACCTGCGGCTGGAATCCATGTTCTCTGCAAAGACGGATTCCCCTCTGACGGGTATCATTTTCCGGCTTTAATAAAATAAATGGATAATTTTGAAATTTTTCCAGCGGCACCGCCGGAATTTCTTCCTCCAAAAAGGAGGCGGACACAATCTGCTGTGAAGTAATCTGAAAAGACGCCAGCTGCTCATTTACCGGAAGGCGACGCGGTACGGCCAGTACCAGATGTTCCTTCTGATAGGCTCTTTTACCGAACACATTCTCATCGAAACGACTGTTGTCAATTACAATATCCACCACACCGGCTGCCAGCAGCTGTTCCAGATTCGCCGTACTCTCCTCTGTCAGTTCAATCTGCACGGCCGGATAACGATTGGTAAATGCGCTGACCAGCCTTGGCAGTACATAGGAAGAAAAAAGACTGCTTCCCCCAAGCCGCAGGCTTCCTGTCT
>DNJM01000009.1 GCA_003489085.1 Lachnospiraceae bacterium | reverse complement strand
AAGCGGGAAGAGACGGAAAGAATGCTGTGAAAAAGGAAGTAAAACCGGCAGCGAAAAAGCCGGCAGTAAAGAAAGCCGCAGCAAAAAAGACAGTTAATAGGTCTCCGGAATCTGTAGATACCGAGAAAAAGCCGGCAGCAAGAGCGACTTCTAAATCGGCGGCATCTGAGCGCACCCGGGAAACGGGGAAGAGCATTTCGGATGAGACATTTAAAAATGCTACACTTACAATGAGCAAAACAGAAGAAATGCTCCTTGCAAAAAGTCTGCAGGAAGAGTTGGATATCCAGAATATAGTAGAAGAAGAATTGAAAAAATAAACAGAAGAGGAACAGACGGGGAGGTGACAGAAATGAGAGAGTGGCTGCTGAATACGCTTTCTCTGCCGCAGATAAGAGTTACGGATATTTTGGAAATTCTGGTAATTGCATTTATCATTTACCAGATTATGGTATGGATTAAAAGCACGAAAGCCTGGATGCTTTTAAAAGGAATTCTGGCACTTGCTGTCTTTATACTTGTTGCCTATATTTTTGAAATGCATACGATTCTGTGGCTGGCGGAGCGTTCTATCAATATTCTGGCGATTGCAGTTATTATTGTGTTCCAGCCGGAGCTTAGGCGTGCACTGGAAAAATTAGGAGAACGGCAGTTTATTACGGCGATCGTTCCATTTAATCAGACAAAGGAAAATGAGAGGTTCAGCGATGATACGATTAAAGCACTGGTTACAGCATCCTTTGCCATGGGAAAGGTTAAGACAGGAGCACTGATCGTCGTAGAACAGGCCATCAAGCTTTCTGAATATGAAAGTACCGGGATAGAACTGGATGCACTTGTTTCCAGCCAGCTTTTGATTAATACATTTGAACACAATACGCCGCTGCATGATGGAGCTGTTATCATCCGTGGAAACAGGATTGTATCAGCAACCTGCTATCTGCCGCTGACGGACAATGGACTCAGCAAGGATCTTGGAACACGGCATCGTGCAGCAGTAGGCATGAGTGAGGTCAGCGATGCACTGGTGATCGCAGTATCGGAGGAAACCGGTGCGGTATCTATTGCACTCAGCGGACAGCTGGTACGGAACGTAACACCGGAATATCTGACGGAGCGTCTTATCTATATTCAGAATAAATCCGCCGATAAAAAACGGTTTACATTATGGAAAGGATGGCAGAAGCATGAGAAGAAGACTGATGAATAATCTTGGTCTGAAGATTGTTGCCCTCCTTTTTGCAGCAATCCTATGGCTGATGGTAGTAAACATTAATGATCCGGTAGAAAAGAAAACGTATCGGGAGATTACGGTACGGATACTGCACTCAGAGATTATTACCAATCGCGGCAAAACATACAGAGTGCAGAACGACAGCAATAAAGTATCTGTGGTTGTTACGGCAAAGAGAAGTGTACTGGAAAAAATAGAAGCGTCAAATATTGTGGCAACGGCAGATGTAAGAGATATGGAGCTTTCTACACTGCTTCCGGTGAAGATTTCTATTACAGGGTTTGAAGGTGATTATAGGAGCGCTACGGCCACACCGAATAATGTGGAGATCGCACAGGAACAGAGTATTTCCGGACGGTATCCGATTGTAGTGGATTCAACAGGAACCTTGCAGGATGGTTATGTTCTGGATGAAATGATGGCGCAGCCGGTTTCCGTGCAGTTAAGCGGACCGAAATCACTGGTAGGCCGGATTGATAAGGTAGTGGCTAAAGTAAATATCGATGGTATTTCCGAAGACTGTACATTACCTGCGGATCTGATTTTGTATGACGGCGGCGGTAATGTACTGGATCAGACATCTCTCGAGAGTAATTTGTCCGGTTCAGAAAACGGCCGGATGCAGGTAAATGTCAGAGTGAAGCTTCTATCTACAAAGACAGTGCCGATTGAGCTGGATACTTCTCAGATTGGTACGGCAGCTGAATATAAAGTGAGCGATGTCAGCTGCGAACCGGAGCGGATCCAGATTGCCGGGAAAGAGACGGCCTTGGAAGCGCTGGATAAGCTGGAGCTTCCGGCAGAGGCACTTGCTATGGATAATATTTCCACGAAGACAGATAGAACGATTGATCTGACGAAATATCTTCCGAATGGAATTCGTCTGGCAAATGAAAATGAGAAAAATATTATTGTTACTGTATCAATAGAGCGGCAGGGCATGAAGACCTTTGACGTCCCGGTGGATTCTATTCAGAAATACGGACTGCAAAGTGGCTTCAAAGTAAGCTTCACGGTGCAGGAACTGGAACTGCATTTTACGGGAGAAGAGGAAGCGTTGGAAAAACTGACCTTGGATCAGGTGCAGGAAAATACGTACATTGATCTGCAGAAATATACGAAGGAAGGCACTTATACAGTGCCTGTACAGGTAAACGTACGGGACGGATGTTCTTTGGCAGAAGCCGTGATCATTACGGTGAAACTGGAAAAGCAGGAAGCAGAACTACAGAATGAGTAAAGCCAGGAGGAATATGCAATGGTAAGTAAGAAAGTCATAATTAGAAATACAACAGGGCTGCACTTAAGACCGGCAGGGCTGTTCTGTAAAACTGCCGTACAGTTTCAGTGTACTGTGAAATTCCGTATAAAGAATTCCACCTTTAATGCCAAGAGTGTTTTGAGCGTGCTGGGCGCGTGCGTAAAACGCGGTGATGAGATTGAGCTGGTCTGCGAAGGAGTGGATGAAGAGTCAGCTTTGAAAACGATGGTAGAGCTGGTGGAAAGTGGATTAGGTGAATAAGAAGTGATGTACAGAGCCGGATGAGGGAAATCATCCGGCTCTGCTTTTGGAAAGAAGAAAAATTTGTTCTAAAAATAATGATTCGTACAGGTAGATTGAAATAATAGTCGAAAAGTGTTATATTAATAAAACGAAAAGAAACAAAAGATATGATGGAGGAAATAAATTAACTATGAGCAAAGCAACATTGGTGATTATGGCAGCAGGTATAGGAAGCCGTTTCGGAGGCGGAATCAAGCAGTTGGCGCCGGTAGGACCAAATGGTGAAATCATTATGGACTATTCGATTTATGATGCAATGGAAGCCGGATTTGACAAAGTTGTATTTGTCATCCGCAGAGATCTGGAAAAAGATTTCAAGGAAGTCATTGGAAAACGAGTTGAAAAAATTGTCGATGTGGCGTATGCTTATCAGGAATTAATGGATATCCCGGAAAAATATCAGAAAAAATTCTCTGCACGTACTAAGCCCTGGGGAACCGGACAGGCGATTCTTTGCTGCAAAGAACTGGTTGACAGTCCATTCCTTGTGATTAATGCTGATGATTATTATGGAAAAGAGGCCTATGCAGAGGCGTATCGTTATCTGACAGAAAAGCAGAATTCAACAGAGCCTCTGCCAATCTGTATGGTTGGATTTGTATTGAAAAATACGTTGAGCGACAATGGGGGAGTAACGCGCGGGGTTTGCAAGGTCAGTGAAGAAGGTTATCTTACGAGGATTGTAGAAACATATAATATTCAAAAAAGACCGGAAGGCGCAGTCATTGTTTCCGAAGCAGGAGAACAGCATATTGATCCGGAAGAAGCTGTATCCATGAATATGTGGGGGCTAAGACCGGAGTTCTTTGGCATCCTGGAAAAAGGATTCGCAGAATTCCTGGAAAGTACCGGTAAAGAGGAACTGAAGAGAGAGTATCTGCTGCCGACCATCATCGGAGAACTCTTAAAGGAAAATAAGATTAGTGTGAAGGCTCTGCAGTCAAATGATCAATGGTTTGGCGTAACGTATAAAGAGGACAGGGAAGCCGTGGTAACTGCGGTGAGACGACTGGTGGATGAAGGGGTATATCCGGAGAGAATATAGGGATAAAAATGATTTAGAAAAGGCGAAAACGAGATGACATGGTACAAAAAAATTTTACATTATATTAGCATTTTGTTTAATTCAATTAGCGTAATGATAGTATGTATTTTTACTTTTTCTTCTATAGTTTTATATAATCTAGCAAATTGGGTTCT
>DNJM01000072.1:27424-27656 GCA_003489085.1 Lachnospiraceae bacterium | reverse complement strand
AGTATCTGCATCATCAAAACCTTTTCCGGCCATGATGATCCGTCGGTATACTTCGTCCTCCGGATCCATAAAATGTACGTCACAGGTACCGACTACCGGCTTCTTAAACTCTTCTCCCAGCTTTACAATTCTGCGGTTCAGTTCCTTAATGTCCTCCATCGACTGTACCGCAGATACCCGGTCACTGTTGATCATAAAGGCATTGTTTCCCAGCGGCTGGATTTCCAGATAA
>DNJM01000072.1:26543-27116 GCA_003489085.1 Lachnospiraceae bacterium | reverse complement strand
GGATTTCCAGATAATCATAAAAATCCACAATTTTTGCGATATGCTGTGCGGATTTATTATCCAGCAGAGCGCGGTACAGCTCGCCCGCCTCACAGGCGCTTCCTACAATCAGTCCTTTCCGCAGACGATTCAGTTCACTCTTAGGGATCCTGGGCCGTCTGCCGAAATATTTCAAATGGGACATGGATACCAGACGGTACAAATTCATACGTCCTTCATCGTTCTTCGCCAGAATAATCACATGATAGGTGGGAAGCTTCCGGATGGCATCCGGATTCAGATTTCCGAAGCGATTGATCCCCTTTAAGGTTGTAATTTCCCGCTCCTTCAGCATTTCGACAAATCTGACAAAAATTTCCGCTGTAGCACCCGCATCATCTACGGCCCGATGGTGGTTTTCCAAAGAGACATTCAGTGCTTTGGCAACCACATCCAGCTTATACTTGCTAAGCGTCGGCAGCAGCACACGTGCCAGCCCTACCGTATCCACGGAAGTGAATTCCGGAGTGATATCCTGATACCTGCAGTTCTGTTCAATAAATCCCACGTCGAAGCCGGCGTTATGCGCTACCA
>DNJM01000072.1:25964-26276 GCA_003489085.1 Lachnospiraceae bacterium | reverse complement strand
GCGCTACCAGCACCGCATCTCCAACGAACTCCAGAAATTTCGGCAAAATCACGTCAATTTTCGGAGCTTCTATCACCATCTCATCCGTAATGCCGGTCAGCTTGGTAATCTGATAGGGGATCGGAATGCCCGGATTGACAAATTCACTGAAGTAATCTACGATCTGCCCCCGTTCTACCTTAACAGCACCGATCTCAATGATCTTGTCCTTGATCGAACTAAAGCCTGTCGTCTCAATATCAAAAACCACGTACGTATCATCCAGAGTCTGATCCTTTGCATTTACGGCAATTTCCGTCAGATCATCCACCA
>DNJM01000072.1:25478-25664 GCA_003489085.1 Lachnospiraceae bacterium | reverse complement strand
ATAGCCTTCTACACCGTAAATGACTTTAAAAGGATCGGACTTATCCAGTGTTTCTATGTAATGATTCGCATCCGGAAAGCTCTGCACCACACCATGGTCTGTCAGAGCAATGGCCGGGTGGCCCCAGTCGTGTGCACGTTTTACCAGATCTTTTGCCTCTGAGACGCCGTCCATATCGCTCATCTT
>DNJM01000072.1:6926-25172 GCA_003489085.1 Lachnospiraceae bacterium | reverse complement strand
GATACGCCGTCCATATCGCTCATCTTGGTATGACAGTGAAGCTCAACCCGTTTCTCCAGCGCCGTATCCCTCCGGCTGACGGTGAAATCCTGCGCTTTCTTAATCCCTGTAACGGAGCCGATCGTCAGTTCGTTATCGAATTTATCAATGGTAGTGATTCCTTTGATTTTTAGAAAGGCTCCCTTTTTGATATCGGCCAGCAGATCCGGAAGCTGTTCATTTCTGGCAAACATTTTAACGGTGATCGTATCCGTAAAGTCTGTTACAGCAAACGTGATAATGGTACGTTCATTCCGAATTTCTTTGGTTTCGAACTGAATCACTTTACCGCGGAAGGTAATCTCTCCCATCTCTCCTGTAACATCCTTCAGCTCGATCAGCTCATCCTCAAAGCCTCTTCCATAAATGACATTCGGATCATCACTCTTCTTATAAGAGCCGAAATCCCTTCGAAATTCACGCTTGAACTCTCCTCTTCCGCTCCTGGCGCCATTGAATGAACCACTTTGCCCATTCCGCCCGTTTCCTGCGGCATCGGCACTCTTTATTCCTGCAGTACCGGCTGCGGCTTCTGTTCTCTTCCCGGTATTTTCCGCTCCGCTCTCCTTCTCTGCCCTCGCTTTCTTCTGTTCCATATGGATCTGGCGAAGGGAAGCATTCTTCTCAAGAATCGCCTCCACCTCCTGTTCCAGCTGGCGTTCGTTGAATTTCCGCATCTTACTTTCCTTGGGCGGATGATAAAGAATCCGGATCTCAACCGGTACACTGCATCGTTCCCCGAACACCTCTTTCAGGTAATCTGCAATGTCCTCTGCCTTTCCCCTGGCAATTACCGTATCCTCCAGATCCAGCTGCATGATATTGCCGTCCCGGAAATGACATCCGGCACTCTGCAGCATACTGTATTCAATCTGGCTCTTTTCCCTTAGCTCCCATAAAAGACTGTCCCGATAAGCTTCATAGAGATTCTCCGGAGTATACTGACCGGAAAGGTGGAACTGCTCCTGAATCCGAATCCGGATCGGCGTTCTGTAAAACAGCTGTTCCTTGATCAGCTGTTCCATCCTGTTAACGTCCTTACGGCTGATCAGATGTGTACTATGCAATTCTACGATCAGATATTCTCTGGCCGAATTTGTCGTTACCTTTCTGACTTCCGTATCAGCAAACAGCTGCCGCATTTCCTCTTCAATTTTTAATGTTGGAAATACTTCCAAAAAACCTTTGCCCATACTTCTTTTCTATCCCTTCTGTATGCCTATGCATTCCAGTGCAGCAATTCTTCCCGGAGTGCATCCAGCAGCTCTTCTTCCTTTACTTTTTTAATGACCTCACCCTTCCGGATCAGGAGACCCTCGCCGATGCCGCCTGCAATCCCGATATCCGCCTCTCTTGCCTCTCCTGGTCCATTCACAACACAACCCATGACAGCCACTTTAATATCCAGCGGGATATCCGCCACCATCGTTTCTACCTGATTGGCCAGACGGATCAGATCAATCTGCGTCCGGCCGCAGGTCGGGCAGGAAACTACCTCAATGCCGCCCTTTCTGAGTCCTAATGTCTTCAGAATCAGTTTTGCAGACTTGATCTCTTCGATCGGATCTCCCGTCAGCGATACTCTGATCGTATCTCCGATTCCCTGGTGCAGAATCAGCCCCAGTCCGATACTGGACTTGATATTCCCCGCAAAAAGAGTTCCGGCTTCCGTGATTCCTACATGCAGCGGATAGATACACTGCTTAGCAATCTGCTCATGTGCTTCCAGGCACATCAGAACATCTGAGGATTTGATGCTGACAACCAGATTATCGTATCCCAGGTCTTCAATCAGGTGTACCTTATCCATGGCACTTTCTACAATTCCTTCCGCTGTAACCCCGCCATATTTCTCCAGAAACGGTTTTTCCAGAGAGCCGCTGTTCACACCGACACGGATGGGAATCTGCCTCTCCTTTGCTGCATCTACTACAGCCTTCACCCGCTCCACGGCACCGATATTACCCGGATTGATCCGAATCTTGTCCGCCCCATTTTCTATTGCTGCAATCGCCAGACGATAATCAAAATGAATATCCGCTACCAGCGGAATCGTAATCTGTTTCTTAATTTCCTTCAAAGCCTGCGCCGCCTCCATCGTTGGAACCGCACAGCGGATAATCTCACAGCCGGCAGCAGCCAGACTTCGGATCTGCGCCACCGTCGCCTTTACATCCTCCGTTTTTGTATTCGTCATCGACTGAATCGCAATCGGATGACCGCCTCCGATCATCCTGTCTCCTATCCGGATTACTTTCGTTTCATTTCGCGTCATAGTTCTTACTCCTTTCTGCCGGCCTTCCCTGCCGGATCCCGTATTACTGCCGAAAAAAGAGCCTGGCTTACCAGACTCTTTCCATTCGCAATTGGTCTATTTTTTCTGAAATATCACCTGATCTCCGTATTCCCTTTCGGTCAGAGTCAGTGTATTTTTTTCCACATTATAATCAAATGTATTCGTCAGCAGACTGATCTCTGACTGCAGTCCGCTCTCCGTATATTTTCCATCTGAGTTTTCTGCTGCTTCCGCCAGAGAAGATTCATCTGCCCGGATCGTAATCGTCTTTGCATCCTTATCAATGGTATAATTCAGTTTCACCCGGATTGCACTTCCCTCAGATACTCCCGCCAGACGCGCCGTCATAGAATTATTGCCGCGTACCACCAGCTGCAGGTCTGATTTCTCATGCTGCCAGGTGCCCTCCAACGGATTTGCCGTAAATAACTTCACAATAAAAAACACTGCAATAACTACAATTAACGTCGTTGCGACAGTCATAACGACATCCCAAAGACGGCTTCTTCTTTCTTCATCTCTTTTTAAACTCATCTATTCCAATCCTCTCGGTAATACACTATTATTTAGTTTATATGTTATGATTTATCTGATTCCGCAATCGCAGCCGCAGCCGATCTGATACTGTACATTGTTGTTTCCCCTGCGGTACAGGTAAAACTCTGCGGTTTGGTCGAATACCTGGTAACTTAATTATTTCTCTTCAGCACACAAGTTCTTGTGTGTCCGGACGAAAAGCGATACCGGAATTAGTATTTGATTTACATAAATTATAAAGAGTTTCCCTGGCTCTGTCAACGGGATAATCAAAACTCTTCAAAAAAAATAGAAGCACCTCCGTCAGACAGTTTCATCACTGCCGGAGGTGCTGCCGTATCGTCATTATACTGACGTTTACTCTTCAAATGTTTCTTTAAGCTTATCCATAAAGCCCTTTTTCTTCTTTTTTGGCTCCTCAGATGCCATATCTGCGGAATGCAGTGTATTTCCTGCCAGCTCATCGAACCTACGCAATGCTTCTTTTGCTTCTGCGCTTAAATATTCCGGTGTCTGAATCACCAGCGTTACATAATGATCTCCGCGAACCTGTGAATTTCTTACGGAAGGTACACCTTTTCCTTTCAGGCGAACCTTTGTGTCCGTCTTGGTCCCAGGCTTTACCGTATAGATCACTTCACCGTCTACGGTCTTGATTCTTACATCTCCGCCAAGAGCTGCCTGCGCGAAGGATATCGGCGCAGTGGAGAAGATATGCATATCCTGTCTCTGGAAAATCGGATGTCTGGATACAGTTACCTCTACCAGAAGATCACCCCTTGGTCCGCCTCCGGTACCTGGTTCACCTTTCTCACGAATTCTTACGCTCTGTCCATTATCAATACCGGCCGGAATCGTAACTTTAATCTTCCTTCGGCTGGAAATGTATCCGCTGCCGCCGCAATCCGGGCATTTATCACGGATAACCTTACCGGTTCCATGGCAGTCCGGACAGGTCTGGACATTCTGTACCGTTCCAAAGAAAGACTGGGAAGTATATACGACCTGACCACGACCGCCACATTTCGGACAGGTCTCCGGGGAGGTCCCTGGTTTTGCACCGGTTCCGCCACACCTGGTGCAGGGATCCTTCAGCACAACCTCCAGTTCCTTTTCACAGCCGAATACTGCTTCTTCAAACGTAATCCGGACGCCCTTACGGATATTGGCACCCTTCATTGGACCGCTGTTTGCCCGTCCGCTTCTTCTGGCACCGCCGCCGAAAAGATCTCCGAAAATATCTCCGAAGATATCTCCGAAATCTGAACTGTTAAAATCAAATCCGCCGAAGCCGCTGCCGCCGCCTGATGCCCCGTCAAATGCAGCATGACCGAACTGGTCATACTGGCGCCGTTTATCCGGGTCGCTTAAGACCGCATATGCCTCGGATGCTTCCTTGAACTTTTTCTCGGCTTCAGCATCACCCGGATTCATATCCGGGTGATATTTTTTCGCTAAGGCTCTATATGCTTTTTTCAAAGTTGCGTCATCAGCATTTCTGTCAACGCCTAACACTTCATAATAGTCTCTCTTAGTTTCAGCCATTGTTCTCTACTCTTTTCTATACTTCTTTGTAGTCACCGTCTACTACATCATCGCCGCCGAAGCCTTCCGGAGCCGGACCTGCCTGCGGTTCAGGATTTGGTCCGCCCTGTGCAGCCTGTGCCTGCTCATATACCTTTGTGAACAGCTTCTGTGCACTTTCCATCAGTTTTTCTTTTGCAGCCTTGATCTCAGCAACGTCTGCGTCAGATGCACTTTCCGGAGTAGATTTTGCCAGAACATCCTTCAGAGCCTGGATATCTGCCTCTACAGCTCCCTTGTCTGCCGGATCCAGCTTATCTCCAACATCCTTCATTGCCTTTTCGGTCTGGAATACCATTGCATCTGCTTCATTCCGTGTATCAACAGCTTCTTTCCGTTTCTTATCCTGTGCTTCGAATTCAGCTGCTTCCTTCACAGCCTTATCGATATCAGCATCAGACATATTAGAACCTGCTGTAATAGTAATGTGCTGTTCTTTTCCGGTGCCCAGATCCTTAGCGGATACATTTACGATACCATTTGCATCGATATCGAAGGTAACTTCGATCTGCGGGATTCCACGTGGTGCCGGCGGAATTCCATCCAGTCTGAACTGACCTAAGGACTTATTGTCTCTTGCGAACTGTCTTTCACCCTGTACGACATTGATATCTACTGCGGTCTGGTTATCTGCTGCAGTAGAGAAGATCTGGCTCTTCTTTGTCGGGATGGTGGTATTTCTTTCGATCAGACGTGTTGCAACACCACCCATGGTCTCGATGGACAGAGACAGCGGAGTAACATCCAGAAGAAGGATATCGCCTGCACCTGCATCTCCGGCCAGCTTTCCTCCCTGTACGGAAGCGCCCAGTGCTACACACTCATCCGGGTTCAGAGATTTACTTGGTTCTTTTCCTGTTAACTGTCTTACTTTATCCTGTACAGCCGGAATACGTGTAGATCCACCTACCAGTAATACCTGGCCAAGTTCAGATGCACTCAGTCCTGCATCGGAAAGTGCACGTCTTACCGGTTCTGCTGTCTTTTCTACCAGATCACTTGTCAGTTCATCGAATTTCGCACGGGTCAGATTCATATCAAAATGCTTCGGTCCTTCCTGTGTCGCTGTGATGAATGGCAGGTTGATATTGGTTGTGGTAGCAGAAGAAAGCTCTTTCTTCGCTTTTTCTGCCGCTTCTTTTAATCTCTGAAGAGCCATCTTGTCATTTGACAGATCTACGCCCTCTGTTCTCTTGAATTCAGCCAGCATATAGTCCGTGATCTTCTGGTCGAAGTCATCACCGCCCAGTCTGTTATTTCCTGCTGTGGATAATACTTCGATAACGCCGTCGCCAATCTCGATGATAGATACATCGAAGGTACCGCCGCCAAGGTCATATACCATGATCTTCTGCTCTTTTTCATTATCCAGACCGTATGCCAGAGCTGCTGCTGTCGGTTCGTTGATGATACGTTTTACTTCCAGACCTGCAATCTTACCTGCATCCTTGGTTGCCTGACGCTGTGCGTCATTGAAGTACGCCGGGACAGTAATAACTGCTTCCGTTACTTTTTCTCCCAGATAGCCTTCTGCATCTGCTTTCAGCTTCTGCAGGATCATTGCGGAAATTTCCTGCGGAGAGTATTTCTTATCTTCGATGGTTACTCTGTAATCAGAACCCATTTCCCTCTTAATGGAGGAGATTGTTCTTTCTGCATTTGTAACTGCCTGACGTTTTGCCGGCTCTCCTACCAGACGCTCGCCTGTTTTTGTAAATGCAACTACAGAAGGAGTCGTTCTTGCGCCCTCTGTATTTGCAATAACGGTTGGCTGTCCACCTTCCATAACAGCCACACAACTGTTCGTTGTACCTAAGTCAATACCAATGATTTTACCCATAGTGATTCCTCCTGATATTTATAAAATCTATTGTTTACATTGTCTGCCATATTTATATAGAGTACATGAAACATGTACGGTATATCTAATTCGCTACCTTTACCATGCTGTGGCGTACTACACTGTCACGGTACATATAACCCTTCTGGAACTCTTCGGCTACGATATTCTCGCCGAAGTTCTCATCCTCTACATGCATTACCGCATTATGAAAATTCGGATCGAATGCATTCCCGACAGCTTCAATCGGCTTTACACCGATTTCTTCAAAGGTGGTCATGATCTGCTTATAGATCTTTTCCATTCCCTGTACAAAGGAATCTTCCCTCTGCTCTTCTGGAACCGCTGCCAGCCCTCGTTCAAAGTTATCTACTACCGGAAGGATCTTCTCTACCACACTCTTTGCGCCGATCTCATACATCTGGGATTTTTCCTTTTCCGTACGTTTACGGAAATTATCAAATTCCGCCATCTGGCGTGTCAGCCGGTCGGTCAGTTCTTCGATCTTTTCGTCCTTTTTGTCTTTTTTATTCTTCTTTTTGCCAAAGAAGCCTTTCTTCTCCGGCTCCGGAGCCTCTTCCGCCTCAGCATCCTCTGCTTTTGCATCCTCTGCCTCGTCCTCAGCTGTCTCTTCTGTTTCCGGCTCCGTCTCATTCTCATCCACGATTTCGATCGTTTCTTCTGTGGCGCCATCCTCAGCATTCTGAGCTGCTTCGGCTTCCTTTTTTGCTTCTTCTACTGCCTCTTTTACCATTTCTTCTTTGCTTTTTTCCTGTGACACCGGTTTCTCCACCTTTCTATTCCTCTTTATGGAAAATCGTATCCAACTCTGTTTTCAGCGTTTTCAGCGTCTTCATGACATTTTCATAATCCATACGCTTGGGGCCGATAATTCCTATCGTTCCCTGCATTCCCTTACCTAATTCATAGGTCGCGGTTACAATGCTGCAGTCCTTCATATTTGCTACCGGCATCTCACTTCCGATATATACCTGAATGCCTGTGCTGCTGCCTTCTTCACTCGCCAGTGTTCTGGTCACCAGTTCCGCAAGCTGCTGCTTCTCTTCAAATGCATTCAGGATCTCCTGTGCACTTTGCTTATCGCTAAGCTCCGGATATTTGAAAATGTTCGTTGCACCGCTGGTATAAATCTCCGGATTTTCCTCCAGCTGGATGACATTTGCCACCGCATCCAGAACATCGCTGATCACTTCACTGTGAATACCGGCCTGCTCCTTTAACCTGGCAATCATACCAAGGTTGATTTCTTCAATCGACATACCGTTCAGGCTGGTATTCAGCAGCATATTCAGCTTCAGCAGATTCTCATTATCGATCTCCTGATCCACTGTTACGATCTTGTTCTTGATGATATTGCCCTCCATTACAATGACGGCAATCAACTGTGTTTCATCCACCTTGGACAACTGAATGAATTTCAGTCTGTTCCGATTATAAGTCGGTGCGGAAATCATAGTCGCATAATTCGTATTGTCTGCAAGTACACGGGCCGCCTGCTTTAAAAGCTTCTCCATCTGATCGGCCTTTTCCAGAACCAGCTCCTTCATTTCTATGATTTCCTGCTCCTTTTCTTCCATCAGCATATCGACATATAACCGATAGCCTTTGTCGGAAGGAATCCTTCCTGCAGAAGTATGAGGCTGAAGAATATATCCCAAATCTTCCAGATCTGCCATCTCATTCCGAATCGTTGCAGAACTGACATTCAGATCCGTATACTTGGAAAGCGTCCTGGAGCCGACCGGTTCACCTGTCTCCAGATATGTCTTAATAATCGCATGCAGGATCTTCATTTTCCTGGCATCCAGTCCATGTTCTGGCATCTCTCCTCGCCTCCTTAGCTTTTCTTATTAGCACTCCTTGTTTTCGAGTGCTAACATCTTTGCTGATACTAAAATAACACTCTGCTTCTCTTTTGTCAACAGGGTATTTCTAAATTTTTTCTGAAACCTATATTTTTTTTACTTTCCGGTCATAGGTATAAATTCCATTCACTTCTTCTTCAATATCTGACAGCTGTGTATAGACGCTGGCACACAGGCCTTCCTCCTTCAGCTCTTCGATTCTCCCTTCCAGCTCCCGGTAATCCTTCCGCAGCTGTTCCTCCTCCGTAAAGGTTCGGTAGCCATACAGCTTTTTACAACAGGCATGTCCCTCCAGCCGCATCGAATATCCACCGAATTCTGACAATACAACTGCCCGTCTTTCCTCATGTGCCGGAAGCTTCAGTGAGAAGAAATAATTGTGAATGCTGCAGACATCTCCGCCTCCCTGATCAAACCAGCCGCTGGCAGCATCAATCCACCTTGTCGGATCCATGGAACGCAGTTTTTTCTCCATGCAGCACGCATCAAACTGTCCCCAGCCCTCATTAAAAATACTCCATAGAACAACCGACGGGAATATTCCAAGCTGTCTGACGGTTTCTTTCATTTCACAGAGAAATTCCTTCCTCCCTCTGGCCTCCGTCCTGGCAAACAGCACTCGATTAAAATCATTTACATGAATTCCCAACCTGGAGGTCACTGTTGCCAGATAGGTAACAAACCAGTGATGATAAGACTCTCCGCCATTTACCATATCCTGCCAGACCAGCATTCCCAGCCTGTCGCAATGATAATACCAGCGCGCCGGCTCAATCTTGGCATGTTTGCGGATCATATTAAAGCCCATCCGTTTCATTTCCCGGATATCGAATATCAGTGCCGCATCTGCCGGAGCCGTGTACAGTCCGTCCGGCCAGTAACCCTGATCCAGTACCCCCTTCTGAAAGTACGGAGTATGATTCAGGCATAGCCGCATATGTCCGGATGCATCCTTCTCTACCGTCAGCACACGCATGGCAAAGTAGCTTTCCACCTGGTCTCTCTCTCCTTCACCGGTCAGGCGGATCTGCATCGGATAAAGATATGGTGTCTCCGGCGTCCAGGGATGCATTTCCTCCAGAGAAATGCGAATGGGATGGTTTGTCTGAAACCGTATCTCATCTGTATCCTCCCTGCCGGCAATCCGACCGGGGACTCCTGTAAGCTCTGCCTCCGTATCCCTTACCGTTGCTACCAGTATCTCGACTTCCTTCCGGTCAAAATATGCCCGCCATTTCAGATCCGTTACATAATTCTTCGGAACACATTCCATCCAGACCGTCTGCCATATCCCACTCTGTGCTGTATAAAACATCCCGCCTGCATTCAACTTTTGCTTCCCCCTGGCATGATAGGAGGTGTCACTGTCATCCTGCACGCGTACAATCAGTTCATTTTCCCCTTCTGTCAGGGCTTTCGTAATATCTGCATAAAAGGCCAGATAACCGCCTGTATGACAGGCCACTTCCTTTCGATTGATATAGACCCTGCAGCACTGATCCACTGCGCCAAAATGCAGCAGCACTCTTTCTCCCGGCTTTCCCGGATGTAAAAATGTTCTCCGGTAAAACAGCAGTTCCCCGGGCTGCAGCTGCCGGTTCACGCCGGACAGAGCGCTCTCCGGCGAAAATGGTACCAGAATCTGCCCATCCCATTGTTCCGGAAAACGGACATCCACCGTTTCTTCCATTACAAATGCATAGTCCCAGTATCCGTTCAGATTATAGTAGCTGTCCCGAACCATCTGTGGTCTGGGATACTCCTGAAGTACTGCCTCCGGATCCAGATTTTCGCCCCAGATGGTTGTCAGTTGATGCATTTTTTGAATCATATATTTCACCTCACTCAATCAAACAGGAAATCTGCCAATATAACATTGCTCACTGAAATTCCCCGTTCCGTCAGATGCAGATATCCATCCTGACAGTTCAACAGACCATATCCGGTATATTTCTCAATCACCTTCCGGTATAGCTCCATCATCGATACGCCATAGCGCTGCTCAAACTCTGCCAGGGATACTCCCTGCTCCATTCGGAGTCCCAGTATCATAGTTTCTTCGATCTGATCCTGCTTCCCCAATCGTTCATAGTTCTCACGGATCTGTTCCAGCTGCCCGCCTCCCCGTATACACGCAATATATTCCGTCAGGTTCCGGATATTCGTAAATCTTGTCTCACGGATCAGAGAGGCCGCTCCGATACCAAGTCCCAGATATTCCTTTCTCTTCCAGTATCCGATATTATGGCGGCACTCCCGATCTGGTTTCGCGTAATTCGATATCTCATACCGATGATACCCTTCTGCCGTCAGCAGTTCATGTGTACGTTCATACATTCTTCTTTCCTCTTCCTCTTCCGGAAGAGCCGGGTGGTCTGTCTGCCCTTTTCCCTCCTGATACCATTCGTAAAACGGAGTTCCTTCCTCCAGGATCAGACTATAGGCAGAAATGTGCTCCGGCTGCAGGGAAAGGACCTTCTTCAGACTTTCTTCATAGCTTCGCAGCGTCTGTCCGGGAATCGCTGCCATCAGATCCACATTCAGATTCGTAAATCCTGCCTGCCTCGCCTCCTGGAAGGTTCTCTGAAATGCCGCATAATCATGGATTCGTCCTAACACCTGAAGCTCATTATCATTCGCTGACTGCAGTCCGATACTCAGACGATTGATACCGTTCTTTTTATAAGAAGAAAGCCTGTCCCGGTCCGTCGTTCCGGGGTTAACCTCCATACTGATCTCCGCATCCGAACGGATGCGGAAGGCATCCCCAAGCGCTTCCAGAATCTGTTCTGTCTGCCGTGCCGTAAGAACGGACGGCGTTCCGCCTCCGATAAATACACTGGTTACCAAAGCGTCCTTCTGCTCTTCTCCGGAAAGCCGGATCTCCCGGCACAATGCATCTACGTATGCCTTCCGTACCGTTTCTGTCGAAGGTGCCGACAGAAAATCACAGTAAGCACATTTTCGGATGCAAAAGGGGATGTGTATATAAAGTTCCAGTTCCCGCTCTGTTTTCATTACGTAAGATCCTTTCTATAATGCTGAATCATCAAATCTACCACGCGATCATAGCTCTGTATACCATTTTCCTGCTTCGTCGCTTTTAAGTATGTATCATTCCATTTCTGTGACACTTCGGAAATCTTTGTCTCATACCGGTTCCAGAACAGATCATTGGCTTCCAGGTCTGCCAGCGCTCCGGCATCAAAATCCTCGTACAATTTATAATATGCAGATAAATCTCTCGTATACAGCTCATTGCTTACATATAGCCACCCGAGCAGTGCCCCACTGTACTGAAAGGAAATATCATCTGACTGTTCGCATGCCAGATAAGCGATAAAATTGGCCTCATTTTCCAGCATAAATCCCTTCAGATGGGATAACTCATGGCACATGGTAAAAGGGATATTATACGCTGTCATATCCTGGTTATAATTGGCTTCTACAGAAAATGCAGAATAAATTCCGGTCAGCTCCTGTACTGAAAGGATCCAGGAGCCAAACAGTCCCTTAGGCCGTGGATAATAACCGGACAACTGATCATAGCTCTCTCCCAGCTTCTGCATAGCCACCCTTGCCTGCTCCTGAAGTTCTTTCTTCGTTCCCTGCCAGACCATCCGTCCTTTCTCATCCCGTTCTACCTGTCCTGTCAGCTCCTGTACTCTCTCCTTAACGATACCGCAGACCTGCATCAGCTCTTTCGTAGAATACGCCTGCTGCTCCATTCCATAGATAGAGGCAAAGGAATCCCTATAATAATTAATCCCACAGAATAGAACATAAGCCGTAAATAGTATCGACGCCGTCAGGGCAAGATTGCACAGCCCGTTTTTCAGATACCGGACCGCATCCTGAGACCTTTTGTATACTTTTCGCAGGAAACGTAAAAACCAGACACCGAAGACGAGTACTGCAAGGTAAAGCAGTATCTCAATTACAGAAAATGAGACGAGTCTCATCAGCCTTCCAAAGGTGTTCACCCAGATCGGATACAGGTGTGTACTGTACCACTCAGCCAATCCATCGGTGTTGCGCACCCAGAATAATATAATCAAATCAGCCAGAAGCAGCCCTCCGGCCGTATACATTCGTTTCATATGCTTCTTTCTCCTGTTGTATATGAATAGCACCCGGTTTAATTATAGCAAGAAAATGTGTAAAAATTATGACATTTTCCGGGAGATTCTTTTACATCCGGTATGAAATAGACAGCAGCCTGCTGTACCTGCAGCCAAAAAAAGAACGCAGCGGCTGCTTTTACATTTCCACTGCGTTTCCCTACAGATTTCTTTATTTATCGTCCAGCTTCAGCACACTCATAAATGCCTTCTGCGGAATCTCTACATTACCAACCTGGCGCATCCGTTTCTTTCCTTCCTTCTGCTTTTCCAGAAGCTTCTTCTTACGGGTAATATCACCCCCATAGCACTTTGCCAGCACATCCTTCCGCATGGCCTTTACCGTTTCACGGGCGATGATTTTACTTCCGATGGCTGCCTGAATCGGAATTTCAAAAAGCTGTCTTGGAATCTCTTCCTTTAATTTCTCACACATTTTCCTTCCCCGCTCGTAAGCAGAGCCGGCAAATACGATAAAGGACAGTGCGTCCACCTCTTCCTTATTAATCAGAATATCCAGCTTCACAAGCTCTGAATGCTCATAGCCGCAGATCTCATAATCGAAAGAAGCATAGCCTCTGGACCTGGATTTCAGAGCATCGAAGAAATCATAGATAATCTCATTTAATGGCAGACGGTATTTTAAGACGGCCCTGGTCGCCTCCATATATTCCATTCCTTCATAAATACCGCGCCTCTCCTGGCACAGATCCATAATGGCACCGATATACTCTGAAGTCACCATAATCTCTGCCTTTACCATCGGTTCCTCCATATATTCGATTTCCGCAGGATCCGGCAGATTCGTCGGATTGGTCAGATCAATCACTTCCCCATTGGTCTTGTGCACCTTATAAATAACACTTGGTGCGGTTGTTACCAGATCCAGGTTGTATTCTCGTTCCAGGCGCTCCTGAATGATTTCCAGATGCAGAAGTCCCAGGAATCCACACCGAAAGCCGAATCCAAGAGCAATGGATGTCTCCGGTTCAAACTGCAAAGCTGCATCGTTTAACTGCAGCTTTTCCAGCGCATCTCTCAAATCCTGATACTTGGCTCCATCGGCCGGATACATCCCGCAGTATACCATCGGATTGACCTTCTTGTATCCCGGAAGCGGTGCCGCACATGGGCGGTCATCATCCGTAATCGTATCACCCACACGGGTGTCCTTCACATTCTTCAGACTGGCGGTAATATAGCCAACCATACCGGCCGGAAGCTCATCGCATGGAAAGAACTGTCCGGCTCCAAAATAGCCGACCTCTACGACCTCCTCCACAGCTCCGGTTGCCATCATGCGGATCTTCGTTCCCTTACGAACCGTCCCCTCCTTGATCCGGCAGAACACAATTACCCCTTTATAGGAATCATACACGGAATCAAAGATCAGAGCCTGCAGCGGCGCGGATGGATCTCCCTTCGGCGCCGGCAGCTTCTCCACAATCTGCTCCAGCACCTGATCCACATTCAGCCCGGTCTTCGCTGAAATCTGTGGTGCATCCTGCGCCTCAATGCCGATCACATCCTCAATTTCTTCGATAACTTCCTCCGGCCTTGCACTCGGAAGATCAATCTTATTGATTACCGGAATGACGTCCAGATCGTGATCCAGTGCCAGATAGACATTCGCCAGTGTCTGTGCCTCTACCCCCTGTGCTGCATCTACAACCAGGATGGCGCCATCACAGGCTGCCAGACTTCTGGATACTTCATAGTTAAAATCAACATGTCCAGGGGTGTCAATCAGATTGAAAATATATTCTTCCCCATTTTTTGCCGTATAAATGATACGGACTGCCTGGGACTTGATCGTAATGCCCCTTTCCTGCTCCAGTTCCATATTATCCAGAACCTGCGCCTTCATTTCCCGGCTGGTCAGAAGTCCGGTCATCTCAATAATCCGGTCTGCCAGCGTGGATTTTCCATGATCTATATGTGCAATAATGCAGAAATTACGGATTTTACTCTGATCTATGCTTGCCACTTCTATTCCTCCCGTGTCAGTTCGATTTCTTTATTATATAGAATTTTCATTTATCATGCAACTATTTTGAATATTCGATCAAAAACAGTTCTACTGCAAGAACATCCGTCAGCCGACCGGTCTTGATATCCTCTTCGGTCTGCGCTGCCGCTTCCATAATTGCTCTTAAGACGCCGGCTGAAAATACTCTCGCCTGCGCCAGATATTTCTTCACGGAAAAAGGGGGAATTCCAGCTTTCTGGGCAATCTCCTTTCCCGGATACCCCTTTCCGGTCAGCTCCTTTACCTCCAGCAGAATACGGAATTGCCTTGCCAGGAGAAAAAGGATCCGCATCGGCGGCTCCTTTAAGGCCAGCAGATCATAATAATAGTTCAGCGCCTTTTTCTGCTGTTTGGATGCTACGGCATCGACCATACTGAAGATCTGATTCTCAATATGGGAGGTACAGACTTCCTCCACATCTGAAATCTCTATGCAGTCTTTTTCCAGAGTATAGCAGAACAGTTTTTCCAGTTCCTTTTCCAGATTCTCCATGTCGGAGCCAACCTTTTGCACCAGATATTGTACCGTAGAAGAGGTGATCTGCTTTCCCTCCCGCCGTACATTTCCCAGAATCCATTTGATCAGTGTCTGCGTATCCTGCCTGCCAAGCTCCACCGGACGTCCCTTACTCTTTACCGCTTTAAAAAGCTTATTTCTCTTATCCACTTCGCTCTCGATGAAAATCAGATACGATGTATCCGGCATCTCCTTAATATACTCTGCCAGTTCCGGCGCGGCATTTTTAAAGAATCCTGTATTTTCCAGCATAATAACCCTGCGCTCTGCAAAAAAAGGCATCGTCTCCGCCAGATCAATGACCTCCCTCGGATTCGTCTGCTTTCCTTCAAAATAGGTGAAATTCATCGTATCACCCTCTGCCGTCATAGCCTTTTTCAGACGGCCTTTATATAGTTTTTTCAAATAGTCTTCTTCTCCGTACAGCAAATATACCTGCCGGAAGCTGCCTGTCTTTAAATCCTCATTCAGGCTCTGCATCTTCTACACCTCCCGACCGTCTGGGTCCCCGCCTGTTTCATTATAGGGCAGATACATTTTTTTCGCAACTGCTTCCTTCCGGTTTTCGTTCCAGCACAAAGTCCCCGTCAAAGTATTCATCCTTTTTCTTCATTTCTACATTATCCTAAAATGACCATTAGTCATTTTATCTATTGACTTTCTGCGTTCCATTTCCTATAATAAAGTTATACACTCTTTTCAAGGAGGTTTTACGATGGGAAAAATCGCAGAAAACAAACAACATAAGCTGGACAAGCTGCTGAGCAGTGCTTTTCAGCTCTTCTTACAGAACGGGATAGAAAAAACCTCCGTTTCCGACATCACGCATGCTGCCGGCGTGGCAAAAGGTACCTTTTACCTGTATTTCCATGATAAATACGAGGTACGTGACCGTCTGATCGCACGCAACGCCAGCAAGCTCTTCCTTCGTGCCAGCGCTGCTATGGAACTGGAAGAGCTTCCTGCCTTTGAGGATAAGATTATCTTCCTGGTCAATCATATCCTCACACAGCTTTCTCATGACAAGGCTCTTCTGATGTTTATTTCCAAGAATCTGAGCTGGGGAGTCTTCCGCCATGCCCTGACCGAAGCACCAGGAGACACGGAAATCGACTTTCTTTCCGTCTATTACACCTGGATTGCCAATAACCCTGCTATCCACTTTAAAGATCCGGAAATCATGCTGTTCATGATTATTGAGCTGGCAAGCTCTGTCAGCTACAGCACAATTCTTTATGATGATCCGATCCGATTCGAGGATGTAAAGCCCTATCTCTACCATTGTATTCGGGATATCATTCAAAGCCATCGGACAGATCAAGAATAATCGTCTTCTAAGAGGGTGCCGCTGCACCCTCCTTTTTCATTTTTTTCAGTATAGCATATTTTTTCCTTTTGCAAAATCCTTTTCTATTTCTGTAAAAATGTCTTTATCCGACTTTTTTTCCCATTGCTGGTGATCTGAATCGCTCCGCCTTCATCGGTACGATAGATACGGCATCCGACCTGCTGAAGCCGCTTAAGGGTATCTGGATGAGGATGCCCATAAGAATTTTCGATACCGACGGAAATCAGTGCCGCTGTCGGACGAACCTGCTCCAGAAATGCTGTCGGTGTCGAACCGGCAGCACCATGATGTGCCGTCTTCAGCACTGTATATTCTGTATCCTTCCCCTGCCTCCTCTGTTCTTCCAGAAACCGGATCAGTTCTGTCTCACCCTTTCCTTCTGTATCTCCGGTAAACAGCATGGAAAATGCTCCGTATTCCAGCGACAGGATCATAGAATTCTCATTGCTGCCCCTCCCTTCTGTCACCTGCGGTCCGAGACAGGATATCTTCATGCTGCTCTCCCGGATCTGACTTCCCGGCGTCATCGTGCAGACCCGCGTACCTGCCGCAGCGGCTTTCCTGGCCAGCTCCGCCAATGCCTCCTCCTGCTGCCATCCGGCCGGAAGCATCAGATTCCGGATTCTGACTCCTATCTGCTTTCGTTCCAGCAGCTCCGCAATACCACTGATATGGTCTCCATCGCCGTGAGACAGGAAAACGTAATCCACCCTTCCTGTTCCCCGCTGCTTTAGAAACGGTTCCAGCCGGTATTTTCCCAGCTGCCGGATATCACTGCTGCCGCCGTCGATCAGATAGCTCTTTCCGGACGGCCCCTGCAGATAAATACCGTCTCCCTGTCCCACATCCAGCATCACAATCCCCAGCCTTCCCGGCAATCGGATCGTTATGCTGCCGCATACCACAAGCAGCAGAAGCATGAAACCACCTCTGCGCTTTTCTCCCCGCACCCTGGCATTCTGCTGCTTCCCACCCGAAGATATTTTGAATTTCCGGCGGATCATGACCAGGCACAACAGATATCCTGCTGCCTGCCATATGGAAGGCTTCCCGGTTATCAGCCTGGCAAAGGGCAAGGCTAAGCTTCCTGTACAAACTACATGATACAGCTTTAGAATGCCCCCGGCCAGCACCATACAGACTTCTCCCGCAGCCGGAAGGAACAGATACACAACGCTTCCAAGCATCGCCGCTGTCATCAGCACTGTCAGAAGTGGTATCACCAATAGATTCAGAAATACCGCATACACTGGTATTTCATAATAGAACCACCTGGTAAACGGCAGCAGAACCAGTTGAATACCAACACTGCCTGCCAATGCATCCCACAATTTCTTCCGATGTTTTTCTCCCTGATACAGCTCCTGCAGCACAGGAACCAGCCATAATATGGCAAATATAGCTCCAAAGGAAAACAAAAACCCTGCTTCTATCACCAGATATGGATTCCAAAGTGCAATCAGAAAACCGGAGACAGAAAGTGCTGTTGCCGGATCATAGGTTCTTCCGGCAAGATCGGCACCAATCCGAAAGGCCAGCATAATCATCGCCCGCAGGATCGAAACAGCCGGTCCAAGCATCAGGAGATAGAACCCCAGCACTGTCATCCCGATCATACCGGCTCCCTCACAGGATACCCCTGCCTTCCGCAGCATCCGATACACCCCCATTCCCAGAAAGGAAATATGAAGTCCGGAAATCGCCAGGATATGCCCGATACCAGCCTTCATATACAGCTCTTTTTCCGCTTCATCCAGGCTGCTTTTATCACCAAGCAAAATGGCAGCCAGAACTCCTCCGTTCTTTTCTCCCGCGGCCTGCAACAGAAGCTCTTTCCAGCTGCTTCGAAGTCTAAATAAGCTTTCCTTAAGTCGAAAGCAGAATCCGTCTATGCCCCGGGGACATTCTTCCACTACCATACATCTGTCCGCAAAAACCTGGAAACAGATTCCACGCCTGCGATAATAAGCCGCTGCATCGAATGCGCCCGGATTCCTTGCTTCTTCCGGCCGCCGGAGCTCTCCTTCCGCTTGAATATATTCACCTGTC
>DNJM01000072.1:1659-6664 GCA_003489085.1 Lachnospiraceae bacterium | reverse complement strand
GTATATCTGAAAAAGAAGAATCGTATAACAGAACTCCGGATTCCGGGCAGCGTACCCCGGAACCGGAGAAAGATTCGGATAAAGAATCTGAGCAATATATAATGGCTTCGCTCAGATACAGGAGCCTTGATGAGGCTCCGGATTCTTTTCGGATCACACGACCATATACCGTACAGGGGGCCGGACTGCCCTCACCGGGCACACCGGTATCCGCCCTGTCTGTGATCCATGCAAAAAGTGCTGTCATACACAGAAGCACTGCCGCTATACTGCAAAGCGGCCTTCTTCTTATCATCCGCACCCCTTTCCTTAATCAATGTACAAAACCTATATATATCCTATTGTTCCACAATATCCAGATTCCGTGAAAACGGCCGGTTCAGCGGAATCACTCCCTGAAACGTCTTGTCCGTTTCACCGTTCACAGAAATCTGCACCTGAGAAACATTTCCTGCATCAATAACAGAATTGACAATCGACTGGATCACAATCTCAGGCTGCACCAGATACTCCGCAGTCAAAAACTGTTCATCCAGATTCAGATAACAGATCCCATCTTTCAGGGAGACGCTTAAAATCATTATATTTTTCGGGAAAGTCGCTGTCAGGCCATTTTCCGTCGGTCCCTTCTGCAGCTGCTCCAATACCAGCTTTTCAATCTGCATATTTCCATTATAACGCGTCGTAACTTCTTCCGTTTTCAGCCGGTCTCCCTCTTCATTTCCAAAATAAAGAGTCAGCGTCATCTGTTTATAGGAATGCACCGCAGATCCGGTCTCCTTCAAAAAGCTTTCCTCACTCATTTCTCCTACAGCATTTCCATACTTATCCTGCAAAGGCACCTTATCCACCGTAAATGCTACGGCGTCCACGCCATCAATCTGTACCATGGTACAGACCACTGCTTCTCTGAGCAGCACCTCCGTTACCGGATCCAGATCATGATAATTACTGCTGAAATCCAGTATCAGAACCTTACGCTGTTCTGAAAGGCCACTGATGCCGCGGATCTCAATCTCCTTCGGAATTGCCGCATGATATTCCAGGGATTCCGGAGTCTGCTTCATTTTTTTCAGAATATCCTCTGCTTCCTTTCCCGCATCGGAAAAGCTTTTTTCATAAGCCACCTTTACCAGACCGTCCTTTGTCTCATTGACATAATAAATGCAGCTTCCGGTGACCTCTTCCGTTTCCTTTTTCCCACAGCCGGAAAGAAGAAGCGCAATCACAGCCGCAGCTATCATCCAACTGACCCATTGCCGCTTCATAATGTCTCTCCCTTCTTCCCCTGTATGATATAGGTAAGCGGGATACGAACCGTAAAGGTCGTTCCCTCGCCTTCCTTACTGTGTACCTTAATAGCACCTCTATGCATCACAACCGCATTCCGTGCAATGGAAAGCCCCAGTCCGGTACCGCCGATCTCCCGGGAATGGGATTTGTCCACCCGGTAAAAGCGTTCAAAAATATGACGCTGCGCTTCTTCAGGAATTCCGATTCCGGAATCCGCTACCTTAAGATAAAAATACTTATGATCTGCATTCAGCGATACGTGTACGTATCCCTCTTCTTTATTATATTTGATCGCATTTTCCACCAGATTGGAAATAGCCAGTGTCAGCTTTACTTCATCGACTTCTGCTGTAACCGGCCGAAAGCTTTCAAATACCAGTTCAATATTCTGCTTTGCGGCAATCGGCCGAAGCCTTTTCAGGATCCGCTCTACCAGTTCATTGATATTTTCCGGCTTAATATTCAGCCCTGCTGCCGTCTTATCCATCTTAACCAGCGATAGCAGATCGTTGATAATTTTATTCTCCCGCTCGATCTCCTCTGCAATGTCCCCCATAAATTCCTTATACAGCTCCGCCGGCACATCCTCCTGTGCCAGAAGCGAATCCGCTAAAACCTTCATTGAGGTCAGAGGTGTCTTCAGCTCATGGGACACATTAGAAACGAACTCCTGCCGGGAACTGTCTACTGCTGTCAGACGCCCGAGCATCTGATTAAATGCTTCCGAAATCTGTCTTGTCTCAGTATAGGCATTCTCATGCAGCTCCTGCGTCACATCATACCCTTCTGTGATCCCTTCGATTTTCCTGGTAATCCGTCCGAATGGACGCACCAGAAGCGCTGCCGCAGAAAAAGCAGCCAAAAGAACCACGATAATCACTGTCGCCTGTACGATATTTGCCTTTTCTTCCAGTATTCTGGCATTATCTATGATAGAATCCGTAGCGATGCTGACCAGCATGACTCCGCTTACCTTTTTTTCCTTCTGTGACAGAATCGGGGATGTTACCTCAATATACCGGTTTTCAATATCATAGTGATTCGTTCCGGATCCCCGGAAGCACCTGATGACGTCCTCCGATGCAAGCGTTTTCCCTTTATCAACACCATATGTATCCTGAATGATCTGAAATCTGTCATCCACAATCAGGATGCGGCCATTGTAAATGTTCGTAAACTGTGTCAGCTCCGCATTAATGACTGCTGAAGAAGGATCCGAAAGATACCCGGTACTCGTCAGCTGGTTGCAGAGAATCGTACATTGATTCTGGATCTCGGAAATTTTCACCGCTGCAGCACGTTTCTCATAGTTATTCAGAATCGTCGCTTTCAGAATCACACACGGCACAATTCCGACGATCACCAGAATCAGAATGATACGAAACCGAAGACTTCGTAAAAACTTATTCCGGATTTTCATTTTAACCCTTAAAATAGTAACCCACTCCCCACTTTGTATGTACGTATTTCGGATCACTTGGATTCTTTTCTATCTTTTCCCGCAGTCTTCGGATATGTACGTCCACGGTTCTGGCATCTCCCGGATATTCGTAGCCCCATACCAGATTCAAAAGCTTTTCGCGGCTGTAGACTTTATTCGGGTTAGCAGCCAGAAGCTCCAACAGATCGAATTCCTTTGCCGTCAGGTTCATTTCCCTTTCTTCTATAAAGACACGCCTTCCTTCACGGTCAATCTTCATATCCCCCTTGACCAGGATCTGCTCCTCTTTACGGGCAGGCTCCTTCCTTCCGGTCCGGCGCATGATGGCTTTCATTCTGGCCTTCACTTCCAGAATATTAAATGGTTTCGTAATATAATCATCCGCTCCATATTCCAGCCCCAGAATCTTGTCCATATCTTCGCCTTTTGCCGTCAGCATGATGATCGGTACATCTGACGATTCCCGGATCGTCTGGCAGACCTCCATACCATTGCGCTTCGGCAGCATCACATCCAGCAGAATCATATCATAGTCATTCTTCTGTGCATATTCCAGGGCTTCCTCCCCATCATACGCACAGTCCACTTCCATGCCCTCCTGCTCCAGACTGAACCGGATTCCCTTTACAATCAGTTTTTCATCATCCACTACCAAAATACGCTTTCCCATCTTCTAATCTCCCTTATTTATACTGCTGTAATACTGTCCTTCAGCTTCGCAAAGATACCTTCCTTGATACCGGGAATCTGCATCAGCTCTTCAATGGAGGTAAACCTTCCATGCTCCTTGCGGTAATCCAGAATGCTGTCTGCCTTTGCCTCTCCAATGCCGGGAAGTGTCATCAGCTCTTCTCTGGAAGCCGTATTCAGATTTATCTTTCCATCCTCTGCATCCGTCTTTGTTCCTGTATCTCCCGCCTGCTTCAGCGTTTCTGCCTCTTCCTCCGTCGGCACGTAGATCTGCTGTCCGTCTGTTAACAGCTCTGCCTGATTTAAAAATACCTGGTCTGCCTCCGCACACAAGCCTCCGGCTGCATTCAGCGCCTCATAGATCCGGCTGCCCTGCGGCAGACTGTACACGCCGGGTGACATTACCGCTCCGCAGACATAGACGGTACAGAAGGCTTCTTCTGCTGTTTCAGAATTCTTTTCCGCCGGTTTCTCTTCTCTGTCCGGCTGCACCGTTTCCAGATCGCCGGACACCGTTTCCGGCAGAAGTACTTCCGCATCGGATGCTCTGTCTGTACATCCACAGCACAGAAGAAGCATTCCCGCCAGTATTACACTTATGATCATTCTGTTTCCTGATTTTAGCATCATTTCCAACCTCCCTTAGGATGATCAGAATGCCCCTTTGATGCCGTACACAATCATTATATCAACTCTTTTCCAAAACCACAACCTAATTTCACCACTGGAAGATGGCAATTCCTATCAGCGCCAGCAGAAGTCCTCCTGCTTTCCGCCATTCAAATGCTGCCTTATCTACGCCGAACATACCGAATAACTCAATGGCATATGCCACTGTCAGCTGGGCAATGACGATCAGAAGCGCTGCCTTTGCCGGTCCCAGCTGATCCATACTCTTGATTACCGTCCAGGTAATTCCTGCACCGATGACACCGCCCAGAAGCATATACTTCGGTTCCACCTGTGTCAGTGCCATAATGTTGTCCCGTCCGGATATCAGCCATGCAGCCACACAGACGATAAAGGCACTCAGCTGTACCCAGCCATTGCTGACCCACATGCCTGCTGTTTTGGTTACCTGCGTATTAAACACTCCCTGCACACTCATAAGCGCCCCGGATAAAAGGGCAATCAAAAACCCGGTCATCCTCCATACCTCCTGTCTATCAAAGGAATTCCTTTTTTAAGAAGTATATCCGATGCCGGGCAAAGTATACTCTACTTTTCTTCTTCTGGCTTCAAAAAGCGTTCTTCATCTGTTTTTAAAATGGCTGTACCGGCTCCGCGGTCTGTGAAAATCTCCAGCAGCAGGCAGTGCGGAATCCGTCCGTCCAAAATATGTACCCTGGATACTCCATTTTCAATCGCTTCGATGCAGTTCTGCAGCTTTGGCAGCATGCCGCCTCCCACATACCCCTTCTGAATCAACTTCTTTGCTTCCGTTACCGTCAGCTCGGAAATGCGTGTAGATGGGTCATCCGGATTCTTATATACGCCCTCAATATCCGTCAGGAACGCCAGCTTTTCTGCACCAACTGCCTGTGCAATCGCATATGCCGCATCATCCGCATTGATATTATA
>DNJM01000072.1:1067-1335 GCA_003489085.1 Lachnospiraceae bacterium | reverse complement strand
CGCATTGATATTATAGCTGTGGAAGCTGCTGTCGAATCCTACCGGGCAGACAACCGGAAGGAAGTCCTTGTCCAGCAGATCCAGCAGGATATCCGGATTCACCTTTGATACATCTCCAACAAAGCCAATGTCCTCTCCGTCCACGATTTTTCTATCTACCTTTAGAAGGCCGCCATCCTTCCCACTGACCCCGATTGCGCGTACACCCAGGCTCTGTACCAGCATTACCAGCTCCTTATTGACCTTATTCAGTACCATCTCCGCCACT
>DNJM01000072.1:0-768 GCA_003489085.1 Lachnospiraceae bacterium | reverse complement strand
TACCATCTCCGCCACTTCCATGGTTTCCTCATCCGTTACACGGAATCCGCTTTTAAACGCCGGCTTCATGCCGGCCTTTTCTACCCAGCGGCTGATCTCCTTTCCGCCGCCATGGACGATAATCGGCTTGAAGCCGACCAGCTTCAATAGTGTAACATCCTCAATGACACGTTTTTTCAACTGCTCATCTACCATGGCACTTCCGCCATATTTCACTACAATAATCTTCCTGTTAAAATGCTGAATATAAGGCAGCGCTTCAATCAGCACCTGTGCCTTATCCAGATATTTCTGTATTCCCTCGTACATAACCCGTTATTGTTCCTTTCTGCTTATTTTGCCGGCATGTCCTGCACCAACCTGACTGTTTATGAGCGATAATCCGCATTGATATCGATATAGCCATGGGTCAGGTCACAGCCCCAGGCCGTTCCGGTTTCCGTTCCCATTTTAATGTCTGCCGTTACTTTTACCTCCGGACAGGAAAGAATCTTCGTTGCCTCAGCCTCGCTGTATGCCACTGCCGCACCATCCTGAATGATCTGAATTTTACCGGCAATGCTTTCAAAAAAGATATCCACCTTCTCCGGCTCAAAGGAAGCTCCTGAATAGCCCATCGCACACACAATCCGCCCCCAATTTGCATCATGCCCGGCAATCGCCGCCTTGGTCAGATTCGAGCAGACAACGGATTTTGCCAACGTCTGCGCCTGTACCTTACTCGCAGCTCCGACCACCTGTACCTCCAGAAGAGCAGTCGCTCCTTCC
>DNJM01000049.1 GCA_003489085.1 Lachnospiraceae bacterium | reverse complement strand
GGCCCTGCGGTGGAACGTCCAGCGGGGGGTGGTAGTCATCCCCAAGTCTGTCCATAGGGACCGCATGGAGCAAAACATGAATATCTGGGATTTTACCCTCAGCGATGAGGACATGGCCGAAATCGCCAAGCTGGATTTGGGGCACAGCGAGATCGTGGACCATTTCTCTCCCGCCTTTGTGAAGATGCTCCACGGCATGAAGCTCCATCCGTGACCACAAATACAAAACCGTAATATGGGGGGCGGGGGACATCCCCGCCCCGTTCCCGTTTCAATAGAAATGCGTCCGGGTTCATGTTGAGTTCACCTTCCTGTGGTATGATGCAGATGATAAACCTTTTATGACCGAGAGGGGGAGATTTCATGCGGCTGCTGCTTGCAGAGGACGAGCGTTCTCTCTCCCGGGCGCTCACCGCCATTCTGGAGGGGAACCGCTACAGCGTGGACGCGGTTTTTGACGGGGCGGAGGCGTTGGCCTACCTGGAGGCCGGACACTATGACGCCGCCATCTTGGACATCATGATGCCTGAGATGGATGGATTTGAAGTATTAGCCCACATTAACAGATACCATTGGAATGATTCCTTTGCTGTGATTATGATTTCTGCCGATGATTCTCCCGCGAATATCAAGCGGGCTTACGATCTTGGCGCTTTCGACTATATCAGCCGTCCTTTTGATTCGGCGATTGTTCAGCGCCGGATTGCTAATACGATGTGTTTATATGCGAGGCAGCAGCATCTGGAATCGATTATCGAAGAACAATTCCGCGAGCAGGAAAAAATCAGCAGGACAATGATTTCCATTCTGTCTCATATTGTGGAATTCCGTAATGGCGAGAGCGGTCTTCATATACAGCATGTGAATGAGATTACAGAATATTTATTAAGACAGCTGATTCAGCATACGGATCAATATCCCTTGTCCAAAGCGGATATTGCTTTAATCAGTACGGCTTCTGCGCTGCACGATATCGGGAAGATATCCATTCCGGATGAAATATTGAATAAACCCGGACGGCTTACGCCGGAAGAATTCGAAGTAATGAAAACGCACACCTTTATCGGCGCTGAGATGCTGGCGGATCTGCCGGCGGATCAGCAGCAGGATACGCTGATCCAGGTAGCCTATGAGATCTGCCGGTGGCATCATGAGAGGTATGACGGCAAAGGCTATCCGGATGGGTTAAAGGGAGAGGAGATTCCGATATCTGCTCAGGTAGTTGCGCTGGCCGATGTATATGACGCCCTGACCAGTGATCGATGCTATAAGAAGGCTTATTCACACGAAGAAGCGATGAAAATGATTCAGGAAGGACAATGCGGCGTCTTTAATCCTGTCCTTTTGCAGTGCCTTCAGGAAATTGAGGATATCCTTGCCGCTGTGATTGTGAATCCTCTGTCCGGACAGGAAGCAAAAGAAATGCGGGAGATCAGAAGTAAGATTGATTACGACAGGCTTTTTACCGATGAGAAATATTCCTTCTTATCGAATCGGCAGCGGCGGTACGAATTATTATATCTGGATTCCCTGACCAATGTCTTTAGCCGGCGTTATTATGACGAGCAGTTTCATGATACCGAGAGAGTCCAGGCGCTGGTTATGATGGATGTTGATAACTTTAAATCGATTAATGATAATTATGGCCACGATGTAGGCGACGTCGTTTTGCAAAGCATCGCGAAGGCGATTTTGTCCTGCGTACGAAAGACAGATTCCGTGATCCGCTATGGCGGAGATGAGTTTATGATTATATTTAGAAACATACCTGCCGAGGTATTTGAGAAAAAGCTGGAAAGTATCCGGAGTACAGTTGAGGCTCTGACAATAGCCGACCAGCCCGAGCTGCATGTGTCTGTCAGTGTAGGTGGTGCATATGGAATGGAGATGCCGAGAAAGCTCTTTAAAACGGCAGATAATATGCTGTACCTGGCAAAGATTGAGAAGAACCAGGTGGCGATATATTTTCTGGATGAGCAAGCGGACAATACTTAAAAAGGAGAGGATAGAGTTATGGATTTAAGGGAGTGCTACATAAGCTTTGGCGGTGATTATGACGACGTGCTGAGCAGATTACGTCGGGAACAGACGGTTCAGAAATTCGTGTATAAATTTTTGGACGATAAAAGCTTTCAACAGTTTGAGATGGCTATGGGCAGCCAGGATTATGAGGAGGCTCTCAGAGCCGTTCATACACTGAAAGGGATTTGCCAGAACCTTTCTTTTACCAGATTATTTGAAAGCAGTTATCTGGCAACAAAAGCGTTAAAGGAGAATGATAGTCAGAAAGCCGCCGATATGGTGCCGCAATTAGCAGAGGACTATTATCGTACTATCCATTCGATTGAAGTATACAAGAGAGCCTGTGAGGAGCAAGTTAATGAGCAGCAGTAAAAAGAAGAATTCTTCCATGCAATTTCTGAAAATCAGTTTCAGTGCGCTTTTGATCTTTAGTATTGCTATATTCAGCGTGCTCGCAATTTATATGAATCGAAAGAGTGATAATGCTGTTTACGACATCGGAAAAATCTACATGTCCGGAATGAATGAGCAAATGTCCAGCCACTTTGAATCTGTCATTGAGCTGCGTTTTAGTCAGGTAGATGGTATTGTATCTGCTGTTTTACCGGAGTTTGGCGATAAGGAGAGGCTATATGAGGAACTCGTTTACAGGACACAGATCAGAGATTTCGATTATTTAGCGCTTTGTTCTGAGGAGGGAGACTTTGAAACGCTCTACGGACAATCCATACAACCGATTAACCCGGAGGCCTTTTTAGGCGCCTTATTACAGGGAGAACACAGAGTTGCAGTGGGAACGGATGCCGCCGGAAATGAAGTGGTATTGTTCGGAGTGAACGCCGGCTATCCTATGCAGAACGGAGAAAAAAGCATTGGTCTGATAGCCGCCGTACCGCTGGAATATATTACCAGTTTCCTTGGCCTGGAAAATGATGATCAGATCGTATATTATCATATTATCAGATTAGACGGCAGCTTTGTCATACAGAACTCCAACATGGAGCTGCTGAGCTTTTTTGAAGAGCTGCAAGAGCGGCTTGCTTCTTCGGAGGAGAATTCCGCCGGGAAAGATGTGATTGCAGAATTTAGCGCGGCACTGAAGAATGACCAGGAGTATACTGCAACATTAGAAGTCAATGGAGTCAGACAGCAGATCTATGGAAAGGCATTGCCCCATTCGGAGTGGTATCTGGTGTCCGTAATGCCGTATAGTATCCTGGACAGTATCATGAATACGCTGAGCAATCAACGTATGATCATGACAATGCTGTCCTGCGTTGCGATTTTAATCCTCCTGTCATTAATTTTCCTTCGGTATTTCGGCATTATCAATGCGCATGTGCGGGAACTGGAGAAAGCCCGGAAGGAGGCTATGGAAGCGAATCGGGCCAAAAGTGAATTTCTGGCGAATATGAGTCATGATATCCGGACGCCTATGAATGCCATTGTAGGTATGACTGCGATTGCCTCGGCCCACATGGACAACCGGGAACAGGTACAGGATTGTCTTAGAAAAATTGCATTGTCGAGCAAGCATCTGTTGGGCCTGATTAATGATATTCTGGATATGTCTAAGATTGAAAGCGGCAAATTAGCTCTGACAATCGAGCGCATTTCACTTAAAGAAGTGATGGAAGGAATTGTCAGCATTATGCAGCCGCAGGTGAAGACAAAGAAGCAGACCTTTCACATACATGTGGAAAATATCCTGGCGGAGGATGTGTGGTGCGATGGCGTGCGCCTGAACCAGGTCCTTCTGAATCTTTTATCGAATGCAACGAAGTATACGCCGGAGGGCGGCTCCATACAATTATCCTGTACCGAGGAAGCTTCTCCGAAGGGAGAAAGCTATGTCCGCATTCATATCAGGGTCAAGGATAATGGCATCGGTATGTCGCAGGAATTTCTGGACAGAATATACGAATCCTATAGCCGCGCGGATGAAGCCAGAGTACATAAGACAGAAGGCGCCGGTCTGGGAATGGCGATTACAAAGTACATCGTGGATGCCATGGATGGAACTATCGATATACAGAGTGAACCGGGGAAAGGAACGGAATTCCATCTCACGTTTGACTGCGAAAAAGTGGATATAGTAGAAACAGATATGGTTCTTCCTGCCTGGAATATGCTGGTAGTCGATGATGACAGAGCGTTATGTGAGATCGCCATGGACACGCTGAAGTCCATCGGAATCAATGCGGAATGGACATTGAGCGGAGAAGAGGCGCTGGAACGGGTACTCCAACGCCACAGAAAGGGAGAAGATTATCAGATCATTCTGCTGGACTGGAAGCTGCCTGGCATGGATGGCATTCAGATTGCAAGGGAAATCCGGCGTAATCTGGGGTGTGACGTGCCGATTTTACTGATTTCTGCATACGACTGGAGCGAATGTGAAGCGGAGGCCCGCGAAGCAGGTATTGATGGGTTCATTTCCAAACCGCTTTTTAAATCTACTCTGTATCATGCTCTATGTAAATATATGGATATTGGAACAGAGCAGGATCAGGCGGATGAGGGGGACATTGATCTGTCCGGACGGCGCATCCTGCTTGCCGAGGATAATGAGCTTAACTGGGAGGTTGCAAGTGAATTGCTTTCCGATCTGGGCGTGAAGCTGGAATGGGCGGAAGACGGCCAGGTGTGTCTGGATAAGTTCCGGACGTCTCCGGAGGGTTATTATGACGCCATTCTTATGGATATACGAATGCCGCATATGACAGGATATGAGGCCACGAAAGCCATTCGGGCGCTGGATCGTGCGGACGCTGTCTCTGTTCCGATTATAGCTATGAGTGCGGATGCCTTTTCCGAGGATGTACAGAATTGCCTGAAGTGCGGTATGAATGACCACATAGCAAAGCCGATTGACATTACGAAATTGAACCATTTATTGAAAAGATATTTAATATAAGTCTGAGAATTGTGTTACACTCAAATAAGGGAAATTGGCAATGGAGTACATTTTGGCAGAGAAAGGAAACAACTGATGAAAAAAGACGTACGTAACATTGCAAAAGAAGTAGAGGAAGAGTTAATACAGATCCGTCGAAGACTGCATCAGCATCCAGAGCTGGCTCTTAGGGAGGTAGAAACTGCAGAAATTATTGCAGAAACGTTGAAAAAAATCCCCGCCATGACCGTATATGAGAATATGGCCGAGGGAACCGGAGTGGTAGGTATTCTGGAAGGTAAAAAAGGCCCGGGGAAATGTGTCATGGTGCGGGCAGATATCGATGCACTTCCGATTGAGGAACAGCTGGACGTGGAGTTCAGATCGCAGAACCCAGGGAGAATGCATGCCTGTGGACACGATGCACACGCAGCATGGATTCTGGGGACGGCCATGGTTTTAAGCGGACTCCGGGAGGAGTTTTGTGGAACGGTGAAATTCGTTTTCCAGCCGGGAGAAGAATGTGGGAAGGGAGCGACTGCGCTGATTGAAAAGGACCATATTCTTGAAAATCCGCATGTAGACGCTGTATTTGCAGCGCATGCCTGGCCGACGGTAAGGGCAGGCCAGATCGGAATTGCCGCGAAGTATGCATTTGGCTGTCCGGGAGGATTTTCTCTTAAAATTATCGGAAAAGGCGGACATGGCTCCTGGCCGTATCAGTGTATCAATCCGATTACAGTGGCAATGCAGATCTATTCTGCACTGCAGGGGGTAGTAGCTGAAAATATTGATTCTGTAGAACCGAGGGTCATTTCAATCGGTGCGATTCATGCCGGGGATGCAGGAAATATTATCCCGGATACGTGTACGATGAATGGTACGATTCGTGCGACGGAGATGAGCGTTATGAAGCAGATCGCAGAGGAGATTGAAAATGTTACGGCTAATATTACGGCTATGCACAAGGCGAACTATGAGCTTCATGTGAATATCGGAGGAGCGGCTGTAGAAAATGATCCCGAAATGATTGCCCTTTGCAAAGCGAGTGCGGAGGAGATCCTGGGAGAGGGAAACTGCTATATCATCGACAAAAAGCACCTGGGCGGCGAGAATTTTTCAGAATACAGCAGCCGTGTACCGGGATGCTATATGTTTGTTGGGATTGGGACAGACCGGACGGAAGGAAAATTCGGATTGCACAGTCCGATTTTTGAGATTGCAGAAGAGGTATTGGCGCCGACGGCGGCAGTATTTGCTAATCTGGTTTTGAATTATCTTTCGGGTAATAGATATTAGTAATAAAATTATTGAAATAAACAATTAGACAGAACTAAAGTTTGGGAATAAAATTAATTTAGTTCATGTAGTCAGTCGGTGCCAGTGTACAGAGAAAATATGGCCGAAAGGACTCTGTACACTGGCACTGACACGTTTAAAAATAAGAAATGCGGAGTGAAGAAGATGTTCAAAATCAGTTACTTTATGGAGATCCTTCCGATTATCGGAAGCAAGGTAAATGTTACCTTTGAACTGACCATTGTTTCGACAATATTTGCACTTCTGGTTGGTGTTGTCGTTGCGATTATCAGCTATTACAAGGTGGGAGGATTCTATCAGCTCACAAGAGTCTATGTATCCATTATGCGTGGTACCCCGATCGTGGCACAGCTTTATTTCTTCTATTATGGTCTTGCTTTGTATAGTGCTATGATTCGTAATATGACCCCGCTGATTGCGGTTTCGGTTGTTATGAGTTTAAATATGGGGGCTTTTATGTCCGAGAGTATTCGGGGAGCGCTGCTTTCCGTAGACGAAGGGCAAAAGGAAGCGGCATATTCGCTTGGGATGACGAATTTCCAATTGATTACCCGGATCATTATTCCGCAGGCAGTTCGTGTGGCACTTCCACCAATCTTCAATGATGTAATCAATCTGATCAAGACAACTTCACTTGCTTTCATGTTGGGTGTGCCGGATATCATGGGTGCAGCAAAAATTGAAGGAGCAAAAACCTTCCGGTATTTTGAAATTTATGCTGCAGTTATGTTGATCTACTGGGTAATTATCTTTGTACTTGGAATCTTACATAAGCTTCTTGAGAAGAAATGCGCAAGTATGTATTAAGCTTATCGATCTTGACGGAGAACCGTTTAAGATAAATATTCATTTATTAATATTACAGGAGGAACATGTATCATGAAAAAACGTGTATTAGCAGCAATGCTTGTAGCTATGATGACTGTAGCGGCGGTAGCAGGATGCGGAAAGAGTTCTGATTCAGAGGACACAACGAAGAAGGAATCTTCAGAAGAAAAAAAGGATGAAGAAACAGCCGGTGAGAGTACGGAAATTGATAAGGTTGTTGTTGTAACAGCCGGATCAGGCGAGCCATACAGCTTACTTGCAGATGATGGAACATGGACCGGTATTGACGCAGAGATGTGGGCTGAGATTGAAGAGCGTACCGGATGGAAAGTCGAAGTAAAGCGCGCTGCTTTCGATGCAATCTGGGGAGAACTGGATACCGAGCGTGCAGATGTATCTGCTAACTGCTGGGCAGTAAAGGAAGAAAGAACAGAGAAATATAATGCAACGATCCCGTATTATGGAGATGCACAGTGCATCATCGTAGCAGAGTCCAATGAAGATATTTATAAATTTGATGATCTTGCAGGGAAGAAGGTAGGCTGTACGAATGGACAGGCAGCTCAGACAATTATCGAACAGATGGCAGAGGAAATCGGCTTCGAGGTTGTTCTTTATGAAGACAGCTCCGTTGGTATGAATGATCTGAACCTTGGAAGACTGGATGCTTATGCAAATACAACAACAAATGTAAATAACTTTACACATTACAATGATACGATTTCCTTCCGTTTCCTGGAAGAAAACCTTCTTGCAAATAATGTTGCATATTTTTGTACAAAAACAGAAAGAGGCGAAGCAATCTGCGAAGAGCTGGACAAGGTAATCCAGGATATGCTGGATGATGGAACCATTGCAAAGATCACTGAGAAGTGGATGTTTGCAGACATGACACAGTTAATTCAGAAATAATATAAAGTCAGGAAGATCGAGGGAAACTATGGGAACAGAAACACCAATGGTTAAGGTTGAGCATCTGTATAAGGAATTCGATACAGAAACGAAGGTTCTGAAGGATATCAATCTTACAGTTAATAAAAATGAAGTTATTGCAATCCTGGGTCCTTCGGGAACCGGAAAATCCACACTGTTGAGATGTCTTAATTATCTGACGGTTCCGACAAAGGGAATCATTGAAATCGGAGGCCTTCGGGTGGACGCAGAGAAGCATACCAAGAAAGAGGTTATTGAACTTCGGAAACATTCTTCTATGGTTTTCCAGGGTTACAATCTGTTTAAAAATAAGACAGCTCTTGAAAATGTAATGGAAGCGCTTATACAGGTACAGAAGAAGCCGAAGGCGGAAGCAGAAAAGATTTCTCTTGATCTGTTAAAGAGAGTCGGAATGCTTGAAAGAAAGGATTTTTATCCGTCCAAGCTCTCCGGCGGGCAGCAGCAGAGAGTAGGTATTGCGCGTGCTCTTGCAGTAAATCCGAATGTGCTGCTATTTGATGAGCCAACATCGGCATTGGATCCGGAGCTGGTAGGTGAGGTACTGAATACTATTAAGTCACTTGCAGAAGAAGGAACAACAATGCTCCTGGTAACACATGAGATTGGATTTGCACGTGAAGTTGCAACGCGGGTTCTCTTCATGGATGGCGGCCGCATCGCGGCAGATGGAACTCCCGAAGAAATCATCGATCATCCTGAAAATGAAAGAGTTCGGCAGTTCTTAAACTTTATTAAGAAATAGGCATTCGAAAAGGGGGCGTCGGAAATATTTCCGATTGCCCCCTTTTCTTGACAGATACATTCATTGTGGTATTCACGTCAGGATGTCCCAAGAGTTCCGGCACAGCTTTTGATGCTGCACCATATAGTGGTTTGGGATGCGGAAACAGATGTAAAGGCAGAGAATGTTTTGGAAATGAGCAACATAAAAGGGTGCCACAGAGTGACTCCCCCAGTGCAGTCCTAAAACATACACCTCTTTCAATAACTATAATATACAATACAAACCGGAAAATTTTGGAATAACTATAGAACAAAAGAAATGCTGCTTTAGCTGCCGGATTGTGATAAAATCTATTTTAAGAACAGTGGTTTGGTGACCAATCATACACCAACATTTTAACAAAGGGAATAGTATGTCAGAGAATAAAGAATTAAAAAACAGAATCTATCTATGCATCGATCTAAAGTCCTTTTACGCATCCGTTGAGTGTGTAACAAGAGGACTGGATCCATTAACAACGAATCTGGTAGTTGCAGATCCGGAGCGGGAGCATCGGATGCAGAAAGCTATGCTTGAGATAAAAGAAAAATTTGGGAAAAATGCAATTTTAAAAGGAATGAATCTGGAAAAAGGGGCCACTACGAGAGAAAGGAACAGACAGATAGGGGGACATAAAAGTGGAGTATAAAATGAGCCGGGAAGATCGGGCAAAGCAGTTTATGCCGTTTGCCGCTTTAAAAGGGTATCCGGAAGCGTTACGCAAAAAAGAAAAGATAATCGTTCTCCGGATGGAGCTGTCGGAAGAATATAAAGAAGAGCTGGATTATAAGCTTCGTCAGGTTCGGAAAAATGATATGATAACGGTAATTTATTTCTGCGGGGGTGAGTATTTGCAGAAGACCGGAATGGTTTCCCGGATGGATGAGACAGCAAAGCTGCTGAAAATTGTAAATACGAAGATACCATTTGCAGATATTATGGATATTATTCCGGAAAATTTTTCGGAAAGAAAAGATTGAATGTATTAAAAAAATCAGAAAGGAATGAAATTGAACTCCTGAATTTCGTAATTTCCAAATAGCATTCGGTAAAGACAAAAATGACATATTGTCTATTAGAGTTGTTAAAAGCCGAAGAAAGTCTATTTTATGGGAAATAATGGTAAAAAGAAATAAACTTCTCATATAGGTAATTCAAAAGAGGAGGACGGAATTTATGGAGATTGTCAAACAGGTATTGCGTGAGGCAAAAATCTCAAAAAGCTATAAAGGGTATTTTTATCTGGAAATGGCTATAGAGTTGGTAATGGAGGATGAAGAACGCTTGTGTCATATTCGTGAGGAAGTCTATCAGAAGGTAGCAGATCAGTATAATATCAATATTACAAAGGTGGAAAAAGATATCCGGACGATCCGGGATGTCTTCTGGCGGGAAGGCGGAAATGAATTTATGAGAAGGGTGACCGGCGTAGAATATGATAATAAGCCGTATCCGAGAGAATTGATCGAGATACTGGCGGACTATAGTATAAAGCGCCAGTCAAGACAGGTAAAAGACGGAACAGAAGGAGGGGTTCTATGATACAGACAAAAATATTCGCACACAGAGGGGCCAGCGCGTACGCTCCGGAAAATACGATGGCCGCATTTGCACTGGCCATGAAAATGGGAGCAGACGGTGTAGAGCTGGATGTACAGCTGACAAAGGATGGAGAAGTTGTTGTTGTCCACGATGAAACGATCGACCGGGTCAGTGATGGCAGTGGAGAAGTCCGGGATTATACACTGAAGGAGCTTCAGAGATTTTCCTTTCATTATAAGTTTGATTCGTATAAGGGTGAGAAGATACCAACGCTGGAAGAGGTACTAAAGCTTTTATATCCGAGCGGCATGCTGGTGAATATTGAACTGAAAACAGGAATTTACTGGTATGAAAAGCTGGAGGAAAAGGTGCTGGAGATCGTACAGAAGACAGGAATGGAGGAGCGGGTGATCTACTCATCCTTTAATCACTGTAGTGTTCAGCGGATACGGGAGCTGGCGCCTCATGCACAGACTGCTTACCTGTACAGCGATGTGATCTGGCATGTCGAAGAATATGCAAAGAAGACGGGAGTCGGAGGTCTGCATCCGGCTCTGTATCATGTAAAGATGAGACATTTTCTGAAAGAATATCTGGACAGTGGCCTGGCAGTTCGTGTCTGGACGGTCAATGAACCGGAGGATATGAGAGAACTGATAAAGGCAGGTGTTGATGCAGTGATTACAAATTATCCTGATATCGGACTGGAGATCCGGGAAGAGGAATTTTAAAGAAGAGTTGACGGTATACAGGAGATACCTTTTTATCATCATAACCACAAGGTAAAAATAAATAGAACATATTCAGGATTTATGATAAAATATATTTTGTATATTTTAAATAGTAAAAGCAAACAAATGTTCGACCAAAGTAACGTCATATGTTATAATGAAGGTGAATAAAGTGAGATCATCAGAAAGGTTTACTGAGATTACGGGTCAAACGGGTTTCTATAATATCCAGCAATCGATAATGTCCCATCCATTATGCAAAGAGGTTTGTTGTCTAATGAAAGAGCAAGCAAAATAAATCATGTATCGATTGCAATGAATGAAGTGCAGGTTCGCAGAGATTTGGTCCGAATTCCTAATGGATTGAGATTACATCAGTATGCTAATCTTTATTTTGACCCATGGAATCCAATGTTATCAAGAAAGAGAAGTCAAAACGAAGAAATCTGTATATTGAAATTTGATAGAGTTGTTTTAGATTTTGATGGAGTTATTCTGTCAGATAAAAATGCTTCTAGTGATTAATTTGATTATAGAGCAGACATTGGGAAGAATGGCTTGCGATGAAAAAAACAGTAGATTTGTTTGGCAGAATTAAAAGTACGGATCAGGCAGAAATGATCGCTACAGTTTTGTATTCGTATGATGAGTTAAATAATGGAAAACAAGAAATAAGTGATAAAGACGTATATGATTATGTTATGTCTTGGAAACCTCATTGGAAGACGGAAAAGAACTATGAGGTCTGTGATACAATTCACAACCTTGCAATGCTTTCTCTTATTTCAGTAACACATAGCAACCTGTTATCAGATACAGTATTGTTCTAGTTTAAACCGCTTCAATGATGAAAGAAGCATAAATATTTGGAGGAGCCTATGAAATTAACATACAGACTGCTTGCAGGAGTACTTTCCGGTGTACTATTTCTCACCACCGGAGGAATGACAGCCTTTGCGACAGATCCGGCGGAAGTATCTTCCGGAGAAACGGATGCCGTGGATCAAAATTTAAGTAGTATGCCGACGGGTGCAGCTGCGACAGAGGAAGAGCTGGAACAGCAGATGGAGCAGCAGAGACAGATTGTTCCGGAAAGCAATGCCTATGAAAGCTGGCCGCAGGGACCGCTTGTGACGGCGGACTCAGCAATTGTGATGGATATCAACAGCGGAGCTGTTTTATATGGAAAGCAGATTGATAAAAAGCAGTATCCGGCCAGTATTACAAAGGTAATGACGGCGCTGCTCGCATTGGAAAATGGGGATATCCATACGGACAGAGTGACCTTCAGCGAGGATTCTATTTCCTTTTTGGAATATGGTGATGCGCATATCGGCATGCGGCCGGGGGAAGAGATCAGTCTGGAGGATGCCATGTATGGCATGCTGCTGGCTTCTGCCAATGAGGTTTCATATGCCATATCGGAAAACATCGGCAATAAGATGGGAATTGGCTATGATGGTTTTATTGCACGGATGACAGAGCGGGCGAAGGAGCTGGGATGTGAGAATACGAATTTTGTGAATGCGAATGGGCTCCATGATGATCAACATTACGTATCGGCAAGAGATATGGCTCTGATCGGTTCGGAAGCGTTTAAACATGAAGAATTTCGAACTGTGATCGGAGCACTGGAGTATAGAATTCCGGCTACCAACCTGGTAAACGAGGAAAGAGTTTTCCAGCAGAACCATAAGATGATTTTTGAAGGAAATCAGTATTACTATGAATATTGTGTCGGCGGAAAGACCGGGTATACGGACCAGGCGCGTACGACATTGATCACATATGCAGAAAAGGACGGTATGCAGCTGGTATGCGTTGTGCTTAGAACCAGGGGCGGCGTTGCTTATGAAGATACGAAGGCGTTATTCGATTATGCATTTGGAAATTTCCAGACTGTTTCATTAAAGGCGGCGGAGACATCGGAGGATTTTTCTGAGATCCCGGAAACGGCTTCTGTGGTACTGCCAGGCGGTGTGTCCTTTGCAGATCTGAAGAAGACAATTACGCAGAAGGAAGCGAACAGCAAAGAGGCTGCGGTAGAATATACATTTAATGGAACGTCGGTCGGAACGGCGGAGGTGGTGCTTTCGGATCAGTACCTGGAGGCGCAGAAGAAAGAAGCAGAAGTAAAAGCCGGGGCTGAGAAAGCGAAGGCGGCGGGGAAGAGCGGGATACCAATGTGGCTGCGGGTGGTGCTGGGAGTCGTTCTGGCGGCAGTACTCGTATGCGCCATTGTTTTATATCTGGCTGTTCAGAACAGGAAGAGACGCCGCAGGAGACGTATGCAGATGCGCCGGCAGCAGGCCAGAAGGAGAGCAGAGCTGGAGGCGCAGAGGCGGGATGCCCAGAGAAGAGAACAGAGGAGAGGCAGGTACCAGTATCCGGCAAAAAGGGGAGGGAAAAACGGACCGACCCGGATCAGTTGATGTAAAAATGAAGCTTTTTTTGAAAAAATATGCAAAAATAACCTGTATTTAGTAGAAATGCAAAAAAGTCCCCTTGACAAATGTCGAGGGGGTTTTTTATAATGGGGGAGCATATACAAAAAGGCGATGACGAAGAGAGTAGGGCAGGCATGAAAGAAACAGAGATCCGGGGAGGGTGGAAGCCCGGAGCGAGTAATCCGGTCTGAAGATCACTTCTGAGCTGCGCATTGAATGCGAGAGGGAAGAAAATCACCTCTCAGTAGGTGTTGCCGGGTGTCCCCCGTTAGAAGGAACGCATATGATAGTATGTAGTAACAGGTGGTATAACGAAATGTACATTGGTGGCTTTCGTCCTAGTGCGGGACGGGAGCTTTTTTCTTTTCCACGTTACGAAATACAAGGAGTCTATGATCACGAACAGAAAGGAAGAAGGAACATCATGTATCAAAAAGTATCTACGGATTTAAAGTTTGTAGACCGCGAGAAGAAGACAGAACAGTTCTGGAAAGAACACAACATTTTTGAAAAGAGTATGGAGCACCGCAAGGAAGGAGAGACCTATACCTTCTATGACGGCCCGCCGACGGCAAATGGAAAGCCGCATATCGGCCATGTGCTGACCCGTGTAATCAAGGACATGATTCCGAGGTACCGCACCATGAAGGGCTATATGGTGCCGAGAAAAGCCGGATGGGATACCCACGGACTTCCGGTAGAGCTGGAAGTGGAGAAGCTTCTGGGACTTGATGGCAAGGATCAGATCGAAGAATACGGTCTGGAGCCATTTATTGACAAATGTAAGGAAAGCGTCTGGAAATACAAAGGAATGTGGGAGGATTTCTCCAGTACCGTAGGTTTCTGGGCAGACATGGAGAATCCTTACGTTACCTACCATAATGACTTCATTGAATCGGAATGGTGGGCACTCAAGCAGATCTGGGAGAAGGGACTTCTGTATAAAGGGTTTAAGATCGTTCCTTACTGCCCACGATGCGGAACACCGCTTTCTGCACAGGAAGTTGCGCAGGGCTATAAGGATGTCAAAGAGCGCTCCGCAATCGTCCGCTTTAAGGTAAAGGACGAGGATGCATATATTCTGGCATGGACTACCACACCATGGACACTGCCGTCCAATATCGGTCTTTGTGTCAATCCGGAGGAAGAGTATGCGAAGGTAAAATGTGCAGACGGTTATACGTACTATATGGCATCTGCACTTCTGGATACGGTACTCGGAAAGCTGGGCGGAGAGGATACACCGGCTTACGAGGTGCTGGAGACCTATAAGGGTCAGGAGCTGGAATACAAAGAATATGAACCGTTATATCAGTGTGCCGCTGACTGCGCCGGGAAGCAGCATAAAAAGGCATTCTTCGTAACCTGCGATGGCTACGTTACACTGACAGACGGTACCGGTGTCGTTCATATTGCGCCGGCATTTGGTGAAGATGACTCCAAGGTCGGCAAGAAATATGACATGCCGTTCGTACAGCTGGTAGACGGTAAGGGAAATATGTCCGAAGAGACTCCATTTGCCGGTATCTTCGTAAAGAAAGCGGATCCGATGGTATTAAAGGATCTGGAAGAAAGAGGCCTGCTGTTCGATGCGCCGAAGTTCGAGCACAGCTATCCGCACTGCTGGAGATGTGACACACCACTGATCTACTATGCGCGTGAGTCCTGGTTTATCAAGATGACGGATGTCAAGGAAGATCTGATCCGCAATAACAATACGATCAACTGGATCCCGGAGAGCATCGGAAAAGGACGCTTCGGCGACTGGCTGGAAAATGTTCAGGACTGGGGTATCAGCCGGAACCGTTACTGGGGTACACCGCTGAATATCTGGGAATGTGAATGCGGTCACCAGCATTCGATCGGAAGTATTGAAGAGCTGAAGTCCATGTCCGACAACTGTCCGGATGACATTGAGCTTCACCGCCCATACATTGATGAAGTGACCATCCGCTGTCCGAAATGCGGTAAGCCGATGCATCGTGTGCCGGAGGTAATTGACTGCTGGTTTGACAGTGGTTCCATGCCGTTTGCACAGCATCACTATCCATTTGAAAATAAAGAATTATTTGAACAGCAGTTCCCGGCGGACTTTATTTCCGAGGCTGTGGATCAGACCCGGGGATGGTTCTACTCCCTTCTGGCGATCTCTACGCTGCTGTTTAACAAAGCACCTTATAAGAATGTTATTGTACTTGGCCATGTGCAGGATGAGAACGGTCAGAAGATGAGCAAGTCCAAGGGAAATGCAGTTGACCCGTTCGAAGCACTGGAAACCTACGGTGCAGATGCGATCCGCTGGTATTTTTATGTGAACAGTGCGCCGTGGCTGCCGAACCGGTTCCATGGCAAGGCAGTTGTGGAAGGACAGCGCAAGTTTATGGGGACATTGTGGAATACCTATGCCTTCTTTGTACTCTATGCGAACATTGACAATTTTGATGCGACAAAGTATCAGCTGGAATATGAGAAATTGTCCGTTATGGATAAATGGCTGCTGTCCAAGTTAAATACGCTGATTCAGACGGTGGATGACAACCTGGCAAATTACCGGATTCCGGAAAGCGCAAGAGCGCTGCAGGATTTTGTAGACGATATGAGCAACTGGTATGTCAGAAGAAGCCGTGAGCGTTTCTGGGCAAAGGGCATGGAACAGGATAAGATCAATGCCTACATGACTTTGTATACAGCATTGGTGACCGTTTCAAAGGTAGCGGCTCCGATGATTCCGTTTATGACGGAAGACATTTACCAGAATCTGGTAAGAAGCATCGACCCAGCTGCACCGGAAAGCATTCATTTATGTGATTTCCCGACTGCGGATGAAGCAATGATTGACAAGGAACTGGAAGCAAATATGGAAGAGGTACTGGATATCGTAGTGATGGGCCGTGCCTGCAGAAATACCGCCAATATCAAGAACCGCCAGCCGATCGGCAGGATGTTCGTAAAGGCAGAACAGGAGCTTCCGGACTTCTATAAGGAAATCGTAGCGGAAGAATTGAATGTAAAAGCAGTGGAATTTACCAATGATGTCAGAAGCTTTACATCATACACCTTTAAACCGCAGCTGAAAACCGTCGGACCGAAATACGGAAAGCTGCTCGGCGGTATCAAGGCAGCGCTGTCCTCCCTGGATGGAAATGCGGCTATGGATGAAGTAAATGCCACAGATATGCTGAAGCTTACCATAAACGGAGAAGAGATCACCCTGTTCCGTGAGGATCTTTTGATCGACATGGCTCAGATGGAGGGCTATGTATCCGAAAGCGATTATGGTATTACAGTTGTACTGGATACCAACCTGACGCCGGAGCTTCTGGAAGAAGGATTTGTACGTGAAATCATCAGTAAGATACAGACCATGCGTAAAGAAGCTGATTTCGAAGTAACCGATAAGATCCATGTGACCTACGAAGGAAGCGAAAAAGCAGAAGCTATGGTCGCTGCACATAAGAAGGAGATCGGGGACGAAGTACTGGCAACCGAAGTGAAGAAAGACAGCCCGGCCGGTTACGTGAAAGAATGGAGTATCAACGGAGAAAAAATGGTACTCGGCGTAGAACGGTAATCCGGAGATAATAAGTGAGAAGGGGATAGGAAAATGTATTATAGTTCTGAGTTAAAAGGCAAGTTTGACAAGAAAATATTCCAGAAGGAAGTTGCGCATAATGTAAAGACATTATTCCGTAAGGAAATTGATGAAGCATCACAGGAGCAGCTGTTCCAGGCCGTATCCTATGCAGTAAAAGAGATGATCGTGGATGACTGGCTTGCAACACAGAAGCAGCTTCAGAAAGACAACCCGAAGATCGTATACTATATGTCCATGGAGTTCCTGATGGGCCGTGCGCTTGGCAACAACCTGATCAACCTCTGCGCATACAAGGAAGTAAAGGAAGCACTGGAAGAAATCGGTATTGATCTGAACGTAATGGAAGATCAGGAACCGGATGCAGCGCTTGGAAATGGCGGCCTTGGCCGTCTTGCAGCCTGCTTCCTGGATTCCTTGGCATCTCTTGGCTACCCGGCATACGGCTGCGGTATCCGTTACCACTATGGTATGTTCAAGCAGAAGATTGAAAATGGTTATCAGATCGAGACGCCGGACGATTGGTTAAAGAACGGCAATCCATTTGAAATTCGTCGGGATGAATATGCGAAGGAGGTTCGCTTCGGCGGTGACATCCAGGTAACCTGGGATGAAAAAACCGGACGGAATCACTTTATCCAGACCAATTATTCTTCTGTTATGGCGATTCCATATGATATGCCGATTGTCGGCTACGGAAATCATATGGTAAATACACTGCGGATCTGGGATGCGAAGGCAATCACAGATTTCCAGCTGGATGAATTTGACCGTGGAAACTATCATAAAGCGATTGAACAGGAAAACCTGGCAAGAACGATCACAGAGGTTCTTTATCCGAACGATAATCACTATGCAGGAAAAGAGCTGCGTCTGAAACAGCAGTATTTCTTTGTATCTGCAAGCCTCCAGGCACTGATCGCAAGATTCAAACGCCAGAATGACGATCTGCATAAGCTGCCGGAGAAGGTTGTGATTCAGATGAACGATACCCATCCGACCGTAGCGGCAGCAGAGCTGATGCGTATCCTGCTGGATGAAGAGGATATGCTTTGGGAAGAAGCATGGGAAATCACCAGAAAGACCTGTGCCTATACGAACCATACCATTATGGCAGAAGCACTGGAAAAATGGCCGATCGACCTGTTCCAGAAGCTGCTTCCGCGTGTATACCAGATCATTCAGGAAATCGACCGTCGTTTCGTCCTTCGCATCCGGGAAATGTATCCGGGTAACGAAGAAAAGGTCCGTAAGATGGCTATTCTGTACGATGGACAGGTGAAAATGGCACATCTGGCAATTGCAACCGGCTTCTCTGTAAACGGTGTTGCAAAGCTGCATACGGAGATCTTAAAGCATCAGGAGCTGAAGGATTTCTATGAAATGATGCCGGAGAAATTCAACAACAAGACCAACGGTATTACCCAGAGACGTTTCCTGCTCCATGGCAATCCGCTTCTGGCAGACTGGGTAACCGATAAGATCGGCAGTGGCTGGATTACAGACCTGTCACAGATGGAAAAGCTGAAGCCATTTGCAGAGGATCGTACCGCACTGGCGGAATTCATGGATATCAAGTATAAGAATAAGGTCCGCCTGGCAAAATATATCAAAGAGCACAATGGAATCGAAGTGGATCCGAACTCTATTTTCGATGTGCAGGTAAAGCGTCTGCATGAGTACAAACGGCAGCTGCTGAACATTCTGCATGTGATGTATCTGTACAATAAGATCAAGGAGCGTCCGGAGATGTCCTTCTATCCAAGGACTTTTATCTTCGGTGCAAAGGCATCCGCGGGCTACATTCGTGCAAAGGAAATCATTAAGCTGATCAATTCCGTTGCGGATGTTGTAAATAACGACAGAAGCATCAATGGTAAGCTGAAGGTTGTCTTTATCGAGGATTACCGTGTATCCAATGCAGAATGGATCTTCGCGGCAGCTGATGTCAGCGAACAGATTTCCACCGCTTCTAAGGAAGCATCCGGAACCGGCAACATGAAGTTTATGTTAAATGGTGCTCCGACGCTGGGAACTATGGATGGTGCAAACGTAGAGATTGTAGAAGAGGTTGGTGCGGAGAATGCATTTATCTTCGGCTTAAGCTCTGACGAAGTGATCAACTTTGAGAACAACGGCGGATATAATCCATACGATATTTACAACAGTGACTGGGAAGTAAAGCGTGTTGTAGACCAGCTGGTAGACGGTACTTACTCCTGCGGTAAGCCGGAGCTGTATCGGGCTCTGTATGACTCTCTGCTGCATAAGCAGGGCTTTGACCCGGCAGACCGCTACTTTATCCTGAAGGATTTCCGTGCATACGCAGAGGCACAGGAGAAGGTAGAGGCAGCATACCGCGATCAGGACAGATGGGCTAAAATGGCTCTGCTGCAGACCGCATGCTGCGGTAAATTCACTTCCGACCGTACCATTGAGGAGTATGTCGAGGATATCTGGCATCTGGATAAGATTACGGTAGAAGTACCGGACGAAGAATAAGCATATTTCGGAAAATCCTCCATATAGTATACTATGGAGGATTTTTTATGTGGCAAAAATGGAATCATATTATATCCGTTCTGATTATTATCGTACTTCTTCCTTATATAATAACAGTATTTTTTCAAGGACCTGCCGTGCTGACGGGAGCAGAACCGGGAAAGGATTATCTGATCGTGGAAAAAGACGGGAAGACACGTCAGATGTCGATGGAGGATTATGGTATTCTGCTGCTGGCAAAGGAGATACCGGTGGAATATGAACCGGAAGCGCTGAAGGCACAGGCAGTGCTGGTTCGGACCCGGATCTATAAGCAGCTTACGGAACAGGGGAAGGAAAGTGTATTTAAAGAAGATTTTCCGGAGCGTGAGACACTGCGCAGACAGTGGGGACAGGCTCATTATCAGATCTATTATGAAACATTAAAAAAAGCCTGGCAGCAGACGGAGGGACAGGTTCTGACTTATGAAAATCAGTTGATTCAGACGCCCTTTCATCAGCTGAGCAATGGCAGTACCCGTTCAGGAAATGAGGTTTTTGGATCGGAAGGCTATCCCTATCTGATGCCGAAGGAATGTCCGGCTGATGTGGCAGCGAAGAATGAGCTGCAGAACGTGATGCTGGAGCAGGCAGATTATGAAATTCTTAAAACGGACAGTGCGGGATATGTGCTTCAGCTTCGGGAAGGAGACGTGACGCTCACCGGAGAAGAATTCAGGGAGGAAAAGGGCCTTGCATCTGCCTGCTTTACCCTGCAGGAGTTCGAAGGAAAGATCCGGGTCACCACCAGGGGGCAGGGACATGGTCTGGGACTCAGCCAGTATACGGCAAATGTGATGGCGGAGGAAGGCAGCTCTCATGAAGACATTCTGCTGTATTTTTATACGAATGTGGAAGTAAAAGAGGTCGCGGAAATATTGTAAAATGCAGAATAACTCATCTGCTTTCTGGCAAAAATACTGTCAGAGGTGATGAATATGAATAACAAGAAGGAAAGCCCTGTAAACGGGAGTCCTGCAAATGGGAATTATACAAAAGGAAAAAAAGGTGTATCCGTAGGGTTGGTGATCTGTTTCGTGGCAGTGATTGCAATGGTCGGAACATATACATTTAGACACTACCAGAGTGAAGTGAAAAATGAGCTTGCAAAGGCAGAGCTGCAGACGGATGAGCAGGCGCGGGCGCAGGAGGATTCCGCATCTGCCAATACGACAGATATTCTGCCTGAAACGAAGACAAATGATGCTGCAAAGGAAGAGAAAGAGACAGAAAAGACAGAGCAGCAGGAGGACAGCGCACCGGCAGAGGAGAGCGGTACGCAGACCCAGAATACATCGGCACCGGCAGCAGAGGTATTTTTTGCCGATACGGATGAACTGATCTGGCCGGTGGACGGCAGCATTATGATGAACTACAGCATGGATCAGACGGTTTATTTTGCCACATTGGATCAGTATAAATACAACCCGGCGGTTCTGATTTCCGGCGATGTAGGAACACAGGTGACAGCAGCGGCGCGTGGAATTGTAAAATCTGTAGAGGAAAGTCCGCAGACGGGTTTGACTATGACGGTCGATATCGGAAACGGTTATGAAATCGTTTACGGTCAGCTGAAGGATCTGCAGTTTCATGAAGGAAGCCTGATGGAAGCCGGAGAGCTGATCGGCTATCTGCAGCAGCCGAGCCGCTACTATGTGGTAGAAGGCAGCAATCTGTATTTTGAAGTATTAAAAGACGGCGTACCGGTGAATCCGCTGGATTATCTGGAGGCATAGACAAAAAAGTGAAATGACAGGCTGGCTGCATGAGTGATACAGAATGCAGCGCAGCCTGATTTTTATGCTTATCAGATATTCACTCTTGCGGTGACAGTGGGAGTGGGTGTATTCTTTAAACGGAAAGGCGGAATCCGGTTATGGAAGGCAAAGCGATGGAGCATGGAAACTATACCTATATTGTAAAGTGCAGCGACGGTACACTATATACCGGCTGGACAAAAGATCTGAACAAGCGCCTGGAGGCGCACAATACGGGAAAGGGAGCAAAATACACCAGAACCAGAAGACCGGTAAAGCTGGTGTATTTTGAATGCTTTGAAACGAAGGAAGAGGCCATGCGGCGGGAATATGAGATCAAGCAGTTCTCGAGAGAGGAGAAGCTAAGGCTGATCCGGGGGATGGAGAATAAAGCATTTCAGCCTATCTCAGTATAAAATGATACATTACTATAAAGTGGCAGAAGCTTCCGCCCATAACAAATAGATGGAAGATCTCATGGCTGCCGAAGTTTTTATGCTTATTATTGAAGACCGGCAGCTTCAGTGCATAGATCACGCCGCCGATGGTATAGATGATGCCCCCGGCCAGGAGCCATCCGAAGGCTGCCGGAGAGAGCGCATCCAGAATCTTTGTAATGGCCAGAATACAGATCCAGCCCATTCCGATATATAATACGGAGGAAACCCACTTGGGGCAATATACCCAGAAAGCCTTGATGAGGATACCGATAATGGCGATGCCCCATACAATGGCAAGCAGCGTGGTTCCGGTTTTCCCGCCCAGAACCAGCAGGCAAACCGGTGTATAGCTTCCCGCAATCAGGACGAAGATCATCATGTGATCAATCTTTTTCAAAATAGTATTTACCTTCGGCGAGATATTGAAGGTGTGGTATGTGGTACTCGCTGCATACAGTAAAATCAGGCTGATAATATATACTGTTAGTGAAAGCAGATAAAGGTGCCCCGGCTCATGGGCAGCTTTCAGTAATAATGGAACGGCAGCTATAATGGCCATCATCATTCCGATAAAA
>DNJM01000080.1:12142-21343 GCA_003489085.1 Lachnospiraceae bacterium | reverse complement strand
AGTATACAATATAATCTTCGAAAAGGCATTCCTATTTTCGCCTTGTTTTTCATTCATTATTTCCTTTTGTATTTTTTCTCTGATTTCTTCAATACATCTCACATAAGTTTTACTGCTGTATTCTTTTGGCTCTAATGCAATCCTGCCTACCTGTACTAAAGTAATAAATTTCAGCTGCACCTTTAATATTATAATCTGATTTCTGATCTTCTCAATTTGCTTCGTAAAGCATATGTCTTTTTGATCATCGGGCATCCGCAGCAACTGCTTGATTTCTTTTAATTCGAAATCCATTTCCTTGTATATTAAAATCTGCCATATTCTTTCCAATGCTTTCTGGTCATACAGGCGGTGGTTATTTACAGTCCTTTCTACCGGAAAAATCCCCTCATCATCGTAATACTGCAGTGTCCGCCTGCTCACTCCTACAATTTGACTTACTTCACTAATCTTTTTCATCACGGTCTTTCCTTTCTCCATACACTCAAGTATGCTTCATCACGTTAACGTGATAGCAATACTCTTTTACGGACTTCTCTGTTATTGTTTTTTAACAGACCGTGTAAATTTCGCGAACTACATGACGAAACGGACGCGTCACTCCGACACGTCCGCACATCTGTCTATATTACATTCTTCTTTCTGCTAATCGAATGGCAATTCATCATCCTCGTCAAAATCATTATTCAGAAAATACTCTTCCACATACTTATCATATTTCTCAATTGCCTTATCTATTTCTTCTTTCTCCCTTTCTTTCCCTATTGCCCCATATAATTTTGAAGCTGCAATAAACATGATCTCATTTTCCTCAGAGCACTTTGATTTATCCATAATAAATCTGTCTACCTGTGTTTCAGCCTTATCGTATTCTTTTGCGTCCATGAATGCATTGTCTTCAGCTCGCTTTATACCTCCACTTCAAACGGCAGCTGTGCAAGAATATCCTTCTGCACATCCACACCCGGATACGTCTCGATCAGTTTCAGCCCTTTCGGTGTCAGCCGGAAAACGCAGCGTTCTGTCACATACAGCACCTTCTGTCCATTGGCCATCGCCCTCTTCGCCGAAAAACTAACGCTATTCACTTTGTCTACGAATTTCGGAACCGTCCCTTCTTTATGAATCGTCACGACTCCTTTTTTCTGTGAGACCTCCAGGCCTTTGGTGTTAAATGTCATGCAGAAAACGACGGTCGGTGTCTTCGCTGTAATATTCGCGAAGCCACCGATTCCGGCAAATGCGCCAGGTCCGCGATGTGCGTTAACATTTCCCTCTTTGTCCACCTCCAGCGCACCCATAAAGCAGATATCCAGGCCGCCGTTATCATAAAGATCAAACTGATTCGCCATATCATAAACGGATGCCGCACCGATCATAGCTCCGAATGCTTCTCCGGAAACCGGGAAGCCGCCGATTCCTCCGGACTCCACCGTAAGGGTGACCATATCCAGCATGCCATTTTTCCGTGCATGCCTGGACACCATTTCCGGAATACCGATCCCAATATTAACGATGTCATCCACCCGCAGCTCCATTGCCGCCCTTCGGCCGATGATATTGCCAACCGCACCGTTCTTCGATTGTTTCGCGGAAACCGTATCGATCTTCTCGTTCCATACACTCCATTCCTCATAAGGGATCTCAAAACTGCCGGTCAAAGCTGTATATGCTTCATTGCGTTCCTCCGGATCTGTTACGACGATGGCATCCACCAGACATCCTGGTATGATCGCATTCCTCGGACGGGACGGTGTGTCAACCAGGCGGTCGACCTGTACGATTACCTTTCCATGATTTGCCTTCACCGCCTGACAGATCGACAGTGCATCGCCGGACATGAACATATCGTCAAAGGAGATGTTTCCTTTACGGTCCGCCGCAGTCCCTTTGATCAGGGCAACGGTGATCTTCGGCAGCTTATAATATAGAAATTCTTCCCCATCCACCTCTACATGCCTGACCAGGGAATCATCAATGGACAGCCGATTGATACCAGGCCCTTCCATTCTCGGATCTACGAAAATGTCCAGTCCGACCTTGGAAAGTGCCCCTGGCAGTCCCCCGGCCTGTGCGCGGATCGCATGGGAAATACACCCAAGCGGCAGGTTATATGCCTCAAAACGATCCTCCAGCACGAGCTTCTTCGTGCTCAGCATTGCTCCAAAATGGCCGCAGATCAGACGATCCACCGCTCCCTCCCGAATATATCCCTCCGCATTCCGATTCTCATCCCAGACACCAAAGCCTGCACTGGAAATAACGGTCAGATGCCTCGGAGACTGCATTCTTTGATATCTTCGAAAAATTGCCTCGTGCAGCTCCACAGGATTCTCGATCCCGACAAATGAATTTACACAAATGCAGTCCCCATCCCGGATCAGACGAATTGCCTCATCCGCACTCATAATTTCGTACATACCCTCTTCTCTCCTTACCCTTTTCTTACAGGAATACTTCTCTCACCTTTTCCTCGTATGCCTGCAGATCTTTCTTCAATGTCTCGCTTTCTCCTATCTTATCATATTCGCACAGATCGTGATATACTCTGTCATTCTTAAAGGTATTGGAGTTAATCTGATAGTCCTCCAGCTCATACCTTTTCACATGCTCTTCGATCACCTGCTCCAAAAGCTCCATATACTGCTCGATCAGTTCGCTGGCTGACTCCGGAATCGGCCCATCCAATACCGGAAACGCAGCGTAATCCTTTTGTCCTGCATTCAAAATCCGCACAATATACGCGACAAAGTAATACCGCCCATTGCTCAGGATCTGCGGACTGCTTACCTTCAGCTTGTTCATTTGCTTCATATAGAAAGAAGACAGGCGCATAGCGAAATTCACCGGTCGGTAATACCTTTCAAATACTTCCCGGGCATGGTTGCTGCCGGTCAGCTCTTCGGCATAGATTTCGTTCTTTTCATCCTCCTTCAGGATCTCATTGACCGACAGCGCGCGGGCACTTCCCGGCTCCTGCAGCACACAGGCTCTTACAATTTTGCCAAAATCCTTCAACATATGTTTGGGGAATTTGCTTGTATTCTCCCCTCGCTTGAGCAGATAAAAGAATTCCTTTTCTCCATGATATTTCTCATATAGCTGATTGATCATGGAAATCACCTCATTCGTATAGGAAATGTCCTCTATCGTAATCGGTTTCTGCCGGTTCAGGGCAATACTGATGCGATCCTTGCCCTTCCGTAACTCCCTGGAATCATTCATTACATTGATGCGAAGCAATACCTTTGCCTGTTCGACAGCTCTTGTTCTTTCCATATCGGTAATATCCTGGGGACGATACAGAAAATCTGCTGCGGTTGATATAGTCTGTGCTCCATTGATGATCGAGATCTCCATTTTATCCGTACATCCTACCCGGATAGCCGAGCTGCTGCTCAGATCCAAAAGTTTCTTATCTGTAATCATCATCGTGATTCCATTATTCAGATACCAGAATTCCTCCGGTGTTTCCTTCAGCGTGATATGAATAGGCTGCTCTACTCCCAGCCGCTCATTTAGCTTATACCGCAGATTTTTGGCAAACAGGCTGTCCCCAGCACGGGCATCCGGATCATATCCTCCCGTCGTCCGATCCGAATCTGGAACGTCTCATATGCACTTTCCCTGGGAACGATTTCTTCCCGTGCAATTCGATCCAGTAATTCCTCCGTCGTGGTCTGCTGATCTGCCAGAAAGAATGTATAGTAATGAATCATCTCCTCCGGCGCCAGCTCATCCGAATACAGAATCTGTGTGTCATCCAGCAGCTTTACCCTCTGCCCCAACAAAGTGGCATTGAATTCTACACTGTTTTCAAAGAGCAGATCCTGTATCAGATTTTCTATTTGTGTTTTTCTTTTTCCACGTATCATTTGTACCCTCCGTACTATTCCTTCTGCAGCAGCAGATGTGTCTTTTCCAGTTCTATCACCGCTTCGCTGCAGGCAAGTACGGATTCTTGTCTGGCTGTAAGAACCTGCTTCAGACCATATTCCAGCTCCTCCCGGAAATTTCCGAATACCAGATCCATCTCACTGTGCATGGAAAATGGATGATTGTTCAGCAGATTGCTCTTTCTTGTAATTTCCTCGATCAGATTCTCCGGTTCCGGGTAAATCATACCTGTATAAATTCCAAAAAAGCTCTTCAGTTCTTTCCGCAGGCGCTTTTTACTCGCTCCCGGTATACGGATCTTCTCGTACTGGCAGCATGGAATCGGCTCTGCTTCGTCTCCCTGAAACAGAATAAAGGCCCCCTGCTGGGCAATGATACGCCGATTCAACTTGATATGATCGATCAATTTATGATTTTTGCGGAAAATGCCGGCCCGGGAAAACCATTCCGGCTCCCGCTTTACGATAGCATCATAACTTTTATTAATATTATCACTGGTCGGACTGTACATCCGCTCTATGGAAAAGAGGTAGACGGCTCCGTCCCGGTCATCGTAACTGTTCTCTTCCTTTTTTGTCTGCGGTGTAATCGAAAAATACAATGCAACCAGACAATTGTATGTTACATCCAGCAGTCTGCTCGGAAATCCTCCGTGCTGTGCATCAATTGCCTTTTCCAGGTACCTGCTTCCTTCCGTGATGTGGTTGGCTGACATCTCATCAAAAAGATTTTTTTCGAAAAATGGGTTCGCATCCGAAGCCAGATCCGGCGTCTCCTGTAATCCGGCAGAAGCTCTTCTCCTGTACACCGATGCTAACGATCCTCCAGAACCTGAAAAATGTAAAATTTCAGATAATATGACTCGTCCGCCGCCCACAGAATCGGATGATCCGGAGCCTGTGTGCGGAATTCGATCTGCCGAAGACGCCTGTGCACATTACGGGCCGCCTGTGCAATCGTCTGGGTGAACAGTTCATAAGACATAAAGTGAGAGCAGGAACAGGTAGCTAAAAAGCCGCCGTCCTTCACCAGTTTCATAGCCCGCAGATTGATCTCCCGATATCCCTTTACGGCATTCTTAATTGAATTACGCGACTTAGTAAAGGCCGGAGGATCCAGTATGATCACATCAAACTTCTCCCCCTTTTGTTCCAGTTCGGGAAGCAGCTCAAAAACATCTGCACACAGGAACTGCACCTTCTGTTCCAGGCCGTTCAGCTTTGCATTCTCTCTGGCCTGCTCCACTCCCAGCTCAGAGGCATCTACCCCCAGCACGCTCTCTGCTCCGGCAATCCCCGCATTCAGCGCAAAGGATCCGGTATGGGTAAAGCAATCCAGTACCTTTGCCCCCTTACAGAGCTTCTGGATCGCCAGGCGGTTATACTTCTGATCCAGGAAAAAGCCTGTCTTCTGGCCATCCTTGACATCTACCTGATATTTCACGCCGTTTTCTTCGATTTCTACCAACGTGTCAAATGGCTCTCCAATGAACCCCTTGATCCGTTCCAGCCCTTCCTTTTCCCGCTCTTTGGCATCGCTTCTCTCATAGACACCCCGGATCTGAATACCATCTACTGCCAGAATTTCTTTTAAGATACGAATGATCTGCTCCTTATAACGGTCTATGCCAAGTGCCAGTGACTGTACGGAAAGTACATCGGAAAATTTATCTATTACAATCCCCGGCAGAAAATCCGCTTCGCCGAATACAATCCGGCAGCTTGACGTATCCACCACCTTCTTCCGGTATTCCCAGGCATCCTGGAGCCTGTCTCTGAAAAACGCCTCATCAATTTCCTGGTGAATATCCCGGGTCAGCAAACGCACCCGGATTTTTGAATGCAGATTGATATAGCCGCGTCCCAGAGGATATCCATCGAAATCATGTATCAGAACGATATCTCCATTTTCAAAGGTGCCTGTCACGCTGGAGATCTCATTATCAAAGATCCACATACCGCCGGATTTCAGAAATCTTCCTTCTCCTCTTTTTATCGTCACGATTGCAAACCCCATGTTCTTCCTCCATCTGTTAATCCAGCACCGGATTCACATACCGGCCTCTGGTTTCTGTCTTCTTTCCGTACTGAATCGCCTCTGCCGGACAACGGTTGATACATCCCATGCAGAAAACACACTGCTCCTTTACCCAGACCGGCTTCCCGTATTCGATCTCAATTGCCTGGGATGGACAGACTGCAGCACAGCGTCCACAGTTCACACAGGCATCCGTTGCATAGAACTTATCCGTTTTACGGCCCTTTCGGTACAGTGGATACAGCGCAGCTGTCTTAACAGCCTCCAGCGGGCCGGACCAGATACCATCTGCCTGTGCGGCAATCTGATTTGAGATGCTTTCCAGTTCCCGCCCGGCTTTTTCCAGAATAGCCTCCTGCTCTTCTGCTTTCGGGACATCGAACATCGGCAGATAATTATCCGGCATAGCCACTGAAAATACAGCATTTAACGAATAGCCCGTCTTCTCCACCAGCCGCCGCAGTCTCTGATCAGCCGCCCCGATATTGCTGCCGCAGGTAATAATACTCCAACAATAGGCATCCTTCTCCCCTTCCAGCTCCAGATGGAACAGAAAATGTGCTACGATACTCGGCAGTCCCCAATAATACACCGGAAAAACAAATCCTACCGTCTCTCCGACTTCGATGTCATACCGGTACTCTCTATTCTGCACTGCTTTTGCAATATCGACAAGAGATTCCCCCAGACGGTCTCCTATTTTCCCTGCCGCCTGCAGGGAATTTCCGGTTCCTGTGAAATAGAAAATCATATACGACTCCTCCTTCTTTTATCTGTCCGTATCATGCTCTGCGAGCCACCGGTTCAGGATCTCTGCGTACTTCTCTGTTTCTTCTACAAATGGCGCGTGCCGGCTGCCTGTAAACAGCTCCCATCTGGACCGTGGTACGGCATCGTACATCGCCTTTGCAATCACTGGTGTACATAAATCGTCAATACCGCTGGTGATCAGTGTCGGTTGTGTAATCTGCGGCATTTTCTCCAGATATTCAAATGATGCCAGGTTTCCCAGCGGATTGAATTCGCTCGGTCCCCATGCCACCTCGTAGGATTCTGTTCCGGATACTTTTTCCCGAATCAGGCACTCCGGACCATTCGGATCCGGCTTTCCGGCACAATGGCGAAGCATGAACAGATCATTCGCCTGCCGATAGGCATCGGAAGTATATTCTCCCCGCTCTTCTGCCTCCCGGATCGCCTGCTGCAGCTCTTCCGGCAGAAAACGAATCATCCTGTGCTGCTCGGATGCCCACAGAGAAGAGGATGGGTTCGCACTGGAAAGAATCAGACTTCTCACGCCCTCCGGCTGATAATCACAGGCATAGGCAATTGCCATCATGCCTCCCCAGGACTGTCCCAGAATATGCAGTTCCTTCAATCCCAGATACTCCCGGAGACTGATTAATTCATTCATCCATGTTTCCTGCTTCCACAGATCCGGCCGGTTTGCTACAAAGGATTTACCGCATCCCAGCTGATCATATGAAATCACGGCTCTCCCTTCCTCCGCAAGGCAGTCCAGTACCTCAAAATAATTATGCGTTGAACCCGGGCCGCCATGCAGCAGCAAAATCGGCCTCTTATCCCCTTTACACTCTCCTACAATCCGATAATAAGTCTGATAGCCCAGATAGGGCATATATCCTTCTGTAATTTTCATCCCATTTCCTCCCATCCGGCCCTTCCGCCGGGTATTTTCTAATTGCCAGTGTACCATATCTGTCCTTGAAATGACAGCAGATTATTTCAGAAGTGCAATCAACCGGCTGGTTCCCAGCCGATCTGCTCCAAGCGAAACGAAACGCTCGGCATCTTCTATCGAAGAAATACCGCCTGCCGCCTTTACGCGAACCCCCGGATCTACATATTCTCTTAACAGCTGTACATCTTCAAATGTTGCACCGCTGCCTGAAAATCCGGTGGATGTCTTAATATAATCTGCTCCGGAACGGCTCACAATGCTGCACATCCGGATCTTTTCCTCTCTGCTCAACAGACAGGTCTCGATGATCACCTTCAATATCTTCCCCGGACAGGCCGCACGGACAGCACGGATTTCTTCCAGCACACCGTCATCATTTTCCTCCTTCACCATCCCGATGTTGATCACCATATCGATCTCGTCCGCTCCATTTGCCACGGCATCCGCTGTCTCCGCCACCTTCACCGCCGTTGTATGATATCCGTTCGGAAAACCAATCACGGTACAGACAGCTATCCTGCCGCCTACATACTCCTTCGCCCGCTTTACAAAGCAGGGTGGAATACACACAGATGCTGTGCGATATGCCATTCCTTCATCACAGATTTTTCGAATCTGCTCCCAGGTAGCTGTCTGCTTTAACAGCGTGTGATCCAGTCTGCTGCATAATTCCCTCTTTTCCATCTCTGTACCTTCTTTCTGTTACTTCTCCTGCCCCTACCACAGTCTCTCTAATATAGAAGAACCAATCGTTCCCTCCGGCATCTTCACACCAAAATTTTCTGCAATTGTCGCACCGATTACCGCAAAGGTATCTGCCTCCCCCATATTTCGTACCTCTTCCGCTTTCTCTCTCTGGAATGCCTTGGAATAAGCCAGAAACGGTGTCATCTCTCTGGTATGATCCGTACCGGTATACGTCGGGTCGTTTCCATGGTCTGCCGTCAGGATCAGAAGATCCTTCTCTGTCAGAAGCGGAAGCAGCTCTCCCAGCTTCCGGTCAAACCTCTCCAGCTCTTCGGCATATCCCTTCACATCCCTCCGGTGTCCCCACAGTGCGTCAAAATCCACCAGATTAACAAAGCACAGCCCTGTAAAATCCCTCCTGGCTATCTCTATCGTCTGTTCCATTCCGTGCACAGAGGAACGGGATTTATTCGATTCTGTCAATCCTTCTCCATCGAAAATATCATAGATCTTCCCAACGGAAATAACCTCCAGCCCCTCATCCTTCAGTGCATTCAGCACGGTTCTCCCAAAGGGCTTCAGTGCATAATCATGCCGGTTTGCCGTCCGCCGGAATTCTCCTTTTTTCCGCCCGACATAAGGTCTGGCAATCACCCTTCCTACCTTCCATTCGTCCTTCATTGTCAGCTCTCTGGCAATTTCACAATAATGATACAGCTTTTCCAGTCCCATTGTCTCTTCATTTCCACAGATCTGCAATACAGAATCCGCCGACGTATATACAATCAGATGACCCTTTTCGACCTCTTCCTCTCCCAGTTCTTCCAGAATCTCGGTTCCGCTCGCACTCTTATTTCCGATGATGGTCCGCCCGGTCT
>DNJM01000080.1:0-11858 GCA_003489085.1 Lachnospiraceae bacterium | reverse complement strand
GTCCGCCCGGTCTGTCTGGCCAGCTCGTTAATCAACTCCTGTGGAAATCCCGTTTCCGTAAATGTCCGAAACGGCTTCGTAATATGCAGCCCCATCATTTCCCAATGGCCGGTCATCGTATCCTTGCCGCAGCTGCGTTCCTTCATCCGCAGATAATATCCCTCCGGCTGCTCTTCCCGCTCTGTCTTCTGCAGCGGATGCAGATTGGCAAGACCGAGCCTTCTCAGATTCGGGATTACCAGGTGGTCTGCCTGCGCATCAATGTGTCCCAGCGTATCCACGCCAATATCCCCATACTGCGGAGAATCTTCCATGGCTCCGATTCCCAGAGAGTCCAGTACAATCGTAAAAATCCGTTGATATGTTTTCAAATGGCATCCCTCTTTTCAGTATTGCTCTATATTGTAACTATACTACAACCAAACTGTATTTTCCACGGGAGAGCATGATTATTTTCCTTTGCAGCCGTTCGAATGTTCAAATAATCCGGTCAATACCTCGTCCGCCGTCTTTTCCCGATACCTCTCCGGATCCAGAAGCACATTCCTGCCGATCTGCCAGCTGAATTTTCCAGTCTGTTCTCCTTCCGTCTCCACGTATTTATCATACGATTTACACACAGCCCGGTACCGCTTACTCCATTCCGGAAAATATTTCTTCATATAATAATCCGCCAGCTGCCATCCTTCACAGTCCGGCGTTCTTCCCAGACCACTCAGCTGCACCCCTCCGCCCGGGCACCCGCAGATACTGTCCGATGGAGTAGAATGCAGAATCACCAGACTTCCGTCCCGACATCTGCCCACACAGATCCAGACATGCCCCTCCAGACTGAATATGTCTCCCGGCCGGAAGGCACTGCTGTCCGGGATCTCTCCCGTCCAGGTTCCAAAGCCATATTCTACGGCATAATCCCTGGCCATCTGCACAGCCCTTCTGACATAACCTGGCCGGTCATTCCTCGTCTCCATCAGGTTATAGACAGCCCAGCCAATATAACCAGAACAGTCCAGCCCTGCATAACCATATGTATTGTATCCCTGCGCCGGATAATAGCTGTGCTTCGGGTCATCATCCGCCCGGTATCGGTAGTGTTCGTCCTGCTGCAGAAAAAACTCCTGCCACTGCAAAGCCATGCCTATGCGCCTCGTCAGACGACCGGAACCGGCATCCTGCCAGTTCCATCCGCCGCCAAACACATACAGCGTACGTCCCACCGGCTCCATAGCCAGAGACAGAAAGTTCTTCAGCGTACGTTTCCCCGGAACTCCTGTCACAGGGAGCCCCTCCTTCTTCTGTATCCGATCCCGCTCCAGCTTCTTTACATCCCATAGGATACTGCCTGCCACCGTCAGCCGGTAGAGCCGCCCCGGCTCCAGCCGGTTCTGTATCCGTCCGCCTGTAATTCCCGGAATCCGATACTCTCTCTGCATTCCCTTGACCAGAAACAAAAAACGAAGAGCATCCCTGTCCGCTGCCCTTTCCGTACCATAACCTGCTATGCCAATATATGTGGCACAGAGGATTTCCTCCTGTGGTAATGAACAACATACTGCTCGCATTCACTGACCTCCTTCGTAATCATATAAGGTATATGTAGATAAAAGAATCCTGATGCTCCTATTTTAAAAGACAAAAAGATCACATTTGTTTGAAAAGGGATTCCAAAAAATGTGATCTTTTCTTTCTATTGCTTTCAGCCCTACCGGGCAAGCGCTTCCTGTACCTCCTGCTCACAGGAGCGCATCGCATAGATGGTCTTCTGAATCAGATCATTCAGATCATATCCCAGCATCTCTGCTCCCCGTTCAATGACCTCTCTGGAGCAGCCTGCCGCAAAGTTAGCTGTTTTATACTTTTTCTTAACGGACTTCAGCTCCATATCCTGTACACTCTTAGAAGGCCGAATCAGCGCTGCTGCCCAGATCAGTCCGGTCAGCTCATCCACTGCATACAGCACCTTTTCCATCTCGTGCTCCGGCTTGATATCCACAGTCAGCCCATAACCATGGCTGCATACAGAATGAATGATATCCTCTCCGATACCGGCTTTTCTTAAAAGCTCCGGTGCCTTAATGCAGTGTTCTTCCGGATACTGTTCAAAATCGATATCATGAAGCAGCCCCACGATGCCCCAGTATTCTTCTTCATCCTGGTATCCCAGTTCCTGTGCAAACCACTTCATAACCCCTTCCACCGTCAGCGCATGCTGAATATGAAATGGCTCCTGATTGTATTTTTTTAATAACGCCAATGCATTTTCTCTGGAAATATGTTCTTTCACAGTAATATCTCTTCCCTTCACGTTCCAGCCTTCTAGTATTCTTTGCCTGCCAGGATTTCCTTATAATCCTGATAATTTTTTTCCAACAGTGCCGGTGTGTCCAGACCGTATGGACATTTTGCTTTACATTTTCCGCAGTGCAGACATTTCTCAATCAATTTCATCTTCTCCTGCATCTCCGGTGTCAGCTGAGCAGCCGATGGCGCTCTTCGTATCATCAGGGACATCCGGGCACAGTTATTGATCTCAATTCCTACCGGACAAGGCATACAATATCCACATCCACGGCAGAAATCCCCTAATAGTTCCTTTTTATCCTGCTCGATTACTTCTGCAATCTCCCCGGACAGCTCCGGTTCCTCTTTCTGATAAGACAGGAACTCATCCAGCTCCTTCTCTCTCTGCACTCCCCAGATCGGAAGTACATTTTCAAACTGCAGCATAAATGCATATGCCGCTGCGGAATTCGTGATCAGCCCGCCAGCCAGTGCTTTCATCGCAATGAAGCCCATCCCGTTCTCTTCGCATTTGCGCACCAGCTCCAGTTCCTGCTCTGAGGAAATGTAACTGAACGGGAACTGCAGAGTCTCATACAGACCGCTGGCAATCGCCTCGTGCGCCACTGCCAGACGGTGGTTGGTAATGCCGATATGGCGGATCTTTCCCTGTTCCTTTGCTTCCAGCATGGCTTCATACAGACCGCTTCCATCTCCCGGCTTCGGACAGACTGCCGGGTTGTGGAACTGATAGAGATCCAGATAATCCGTCTTCAGATTCGTAAGTGTGGTATCCAGATCCTTCCAGAACGCCTCCGCACAGTCTGCAGCAGTTTTAGATGCAATATAAATCTGATCGCGCATCCCTTCAAATGCCAGCCCGAGCTTTACTTCACTGTCCGTATATGCACGCGCTGTATCATAAAAGTTGATTCCTTCCGCGAATGCCCTGCGAAGCAGCTGTACCGCAGCTTCATTGGAAATCCGCTGGATCGGAAGGGCTCCGAAACCATTTTTATTCACCGTTATCCCGGTCTTTCCCAGTGTCATTGTACGCATATCTTTTTCCTCCGTTCTTCTTCGACCGTAGTATCTTTCTTTTTATTATACAGATTCTATACAAAAAGTTCTACTGAAATCTTTCTCACATGCTCAAAACGGCAGGAGCCATTCTCCTGCCGTTCATTTATACCCTTTTTCTTTTATAATTTATGCCTGCTCTTTCAGGATCTCCGCACGGATATCATCAATGCTTCCGGCTGACATACTGAATTCATCCAGTCCCAGCTCAAGAAGAAGCTCTGTCGCCCGACTGTCTCCGGCCATTTCACCGCACATGCCGACTTTGATCCCCTCCTGATGGCCGGCGCGGATGATTTCTCCGATTGCCTTTACCACTGCCGGATGGAAATAGTCATACCGATCAGCAATCTTCTTATTTCCACGATCCACCGCCAGCAGATACTGTGTCAGATCATTCGTCCCAATGCTGAAGAAATCTGCTTCTTTCGCAAATTCCTCTGCCAGCAGAACACTGGCCGGGGTTTCCATCATCATTCCCAGCTCAATATCCGGATCAAATGCTTTTCCTTCCTGAGCCAGCTCTGTCTTGCACTCAGCTGCAATTGCCTTCGCCGCTTTTAGCTCCTCCGGTGAAATAATCATCGGGAACATAATCCGTACATGGCCGAATGCACTTGCTCTTAAAATTGCTCTCAGCTGCTCTTTAAACATTTCTTTCATATCCAAAGATATCCGGATCGCCCTCCAGCCGAGAAACGGGTTCTCTTCTTTCTCAAATGTAAAGTAGGATAATTCCTTATCGCCTCCGATATCCAAGGTCCGGATCGTCAGCTCCTGCGGACAGAGCTCCGCTGCTTCTTTATACACCTGAAACTGCTCTTCCTCTGTCGGAAAATGAGAATTCTCCATATACAGGAATTCGCTGCGGAACAGACCGACTCCATCAATCTTCATATCCAATGCATGCCGGATATCCTCCGCATTTCCTACATTTACGCAAAGAGAAATCCGTTTTCCTTCCTTCGTCACTGCCTGTAGTTCCCGCAGACGGCGCAGACGGGCACGTTCTTCCTCATAGGCCTGTTTCTTTGCAAGATATTCCTGCTGTACTTCTTCCTCAGGCTCTGTCACAATAATGCCTTTCCCGGCATCCATGCAGACCAGCATACCATCCTCCAGCTTATTCAGAATCCCTTTCACTCCTACCAGAGTCGGAATATTCATACTTTTAGCGATGATCGATACATGACTGGTCACTCCGCCTTCTTCCGTAATAATTCCTTTCACAAATTCCGGAGAGAGCTTTACCGTATCCGATGGATACAGATCCTTTGCTGCTACAATCACAGCTTCCCTGAGCATTCCCAGGTCCTGCCGCTGGATTCCCTTAAGCTTCTCCATCAGGCGTTTTCCGATATCTTTAATATCCGCTCCCCGTTCTTTCATATAAGCATCATCCATGGCCTCGAAAATAGCAGCAAATTCTTCCACCACTTCATGCACAGCCAGCTGTGCATTCTTCTGTTCTCCTGCGATCTTTGCTTCGATTCCTTCCTGCAGGGCAAAGTCCCCTGCGATTTCCAGATGGGCTGCAAAGATTTCATTTTCGGATGCAAGAGCACTCAGCTCCTGCATCACGTTTTCTCTTGCCTGTCGGAATTTCCCCAGTTCTTCCTCCATCTGTGCGGCGGTAATCATATGCTGATCCGGCGTCCATTCCGGCTCCTGATGCTTATATACCCTGGCAACAGCAATCCCTCTGGATGCCGTTTTTTCAACGTATATCTGCTCCATATCTATTCTCCTAATCCGCTTTCAATCAGCGCAACGATCTTCTTTAAATCTTCTTCCTCAGTCTCTCCGCTGCAGCGGATTTCTACCTCGGAGCCTGATTTAATAGCAGCTGCCATAATATTTAAAATACTCTTTGCCTGAATCTGCTTCTCACCATATAACAGGAGCACATCAGATCCGCATTTTCCGGCTGCCTGAGCCAGAACGGATGCCGGTCTTGCATGAAGACCAGATGGATTTGTAATAATAACCTTCTGAGATACCATACTTTTTTCCTCCTATGCTTCTACACCAAAATGTTCGAATAAAATTCTTTCTGCTTCTGCGTTCCATAAGCCTCTGTTCTTCTTGCAGGCTTCATCCAGTTTCTTAAATAATGGATCTGTTTCACCCAGCTTGCCGAAATCTTCAATTGCTGTTAACGGCATATCAAACTGTGTATACGTCAGCTTCTTTCCGCCCGGAATCTTAGGCAGATTCAAAGTAGCATCTACGATACTGTCGATTCCTCCTACGTGCGTAACCATAACTGCCGGTTCGATCTTCCCCTGTGCTGCCAGCTCATTTGCTTCGATCAGGTCATCGTTATTACCACCTGTGGTTCCCAGAATATGTGCACTGATATAATGTACGTTGTATAAATTCACTTCTGCCTTGAACTGGTTGTCGGTCGGGCCTGCGAAAAAATTCAGACAGCCGTCAAATGCCAGCAGCTGATCTCCCATTTCAGCAACCTGACGATTCGGAATATATACGAATACATCGTCATAGCCCTTTCCGCCTGTGATATCGCGAAGCTCCTTGACCGGATCTGCCATCTTTGCGGTATTGACATAGAGCAGTTCCACGCCATTCTTGGCTGCTTTCTCCGGTGAAATTACCTCCTGTGCACGTGCCAGTTTAGCATCATCGATATCGGTTACCACGATACGTTTCGGTCTGTTTTCAAACTGAATTCCGTAGCTGACTGCACCAAGTCCCATTGGACCGCAGCCTCCCAGGATAATGATATCTCCGCCTTCTTTGGTACCGCCTGCCAGATCATGGTTTCGCTTATTGGTATGATAGTTTCCATGATATCCTCCGATAATACAGCTCATCGGCTCCCCAAGGGATGCTTCGAAGAAGCTCTCTCCTTCATATGGCATCAGGCAGCCAAGCTCCATTACTTCGTGCGGGATGACACAGTAGGTGCAGGCACCGCCAAAGAATTCATAGGAATATCCCGGAGAAGCCAGGCTTCCTTTATAGTTCAGTGCCGGCTGCTGTGCGAATTTCATACCCGGTTTGAACTGATCTTTCCACTTCTCTCCAACCTTTACAATGACACCGGCGAATTCATGTCCGATGATAACCGGATTGGTATCAATGTTCTGCGGTGCTCTTTTGTGCTTTTTACCCTGCTCTACCAGCTTATAGGTAGACATGCAGATGCTGTCGCTCATTACCTTTACCAGGATTTCATCATCCTTGATTTCCGGTAGTTCAAATTCCTCTAATCTCAGGTCTCTGGTTCCATACATTCTGACTGCTTTTGTTTTCATATTCTTCTACGCTCCTATTCTTTCAATTATAACCTGCTTTTTTAATTCCTCCACCACTTCTCTGGTCGGTGGTTTTGTTCCGATTGTTGTTACCGCTCCGGCTGAGGCAGCCATACAAAGTCGTACTGTTTCATCATTATCCAGCTGCCGGTCCCACGAATATGCCAGTGCTGCTACCATCGCATCTCCTGCTCCTACGGTAGAATGAGCTTTTACGGACAATGCCGGACATTTTACCTCATATCCCGGACGAATCAGCATGGCTCCGCTTCTTCCCATAGAAACGGCAACGGTTTCAATTCCTCTTTCCATCAGACCATGTGCCAGTTCCAGAAGCTCCTCTGTGGAGGCACGGTAGTCAATTCCTGCATATTCTTCCAGTTCTACCCGATTCGGCTTGATGATATCCGGATTTGCTTCCAGAGAAATCCGGAACACTTCGCCATCTGCATCCAGAAGAACCTTCGCTCCTTTTTTATGTACCCGCCGTATGATGTCTGCATACACATCCTTCTTTACACCGCTTGGAATACTGCCGGCCAGAATAAACAATGTATCCTGATCCGCATATCCTTCCAGCCTGCTCAGAAATTCTTCCAGCTTTTCTTCTGAAATAACCGGTCCTGGCTCATTCAGCTCAGTTACGGCTCCATTTACTTCGAAAACCTTCGTATTTGTTCTTGTTTCGCCGTCTACCCAGATAAAATCATTCCGAATGCCTTTTTCATTCAATACATTCTCTATGGTTTTCCCGGCATTTCCTCCCAGGAAGCCGGTCGCTACGCTTTCTCCTCCCAGCTCCCGGATGGTCTTGGAGACATTAATTCCTTTTCCGCCTGCATCATACTCTACCTTCCGGATCCGGTTCAGACCGCCCGGCTGCAGGGCATCGATTTCTACGGTCTTATCAATGGCCGGATTCATTGTTACTGTTACAATCATAATTCTACTCCTCTCCCGCCAGGATCTGATATACGGTGTCCACATCGCCTTGGGCCAGCTGCTCTGCTGCTGCCTCATCCAGCATCTTATCAGCGATTACGGATAGAATCTGTAAGTGCTCTTCTCCAACGCCTGCAATTCCAATGACTACCTTTACCGTATTTCCGCCCCAGTCTGTTCCTTCCGGGAATGTCATTACCGCAATTCCGGACGCCTTGATTTCTTTCTTTGCCTCTTCTACACCATGCGGCAGCGCCAGACCATTTCCCATAAATGTAGAAAATGATTTCTCACGTTCCAGCATTGCTTCCACATACGGGGTATCTACATAACCACCGTTCACCAACATTTCTCCAACCTGCCGGATCACTGCCTCCTGCGTATCCGGCTTACAGTTCACACGAATATTTTCACGGTACAGCAATTTCTTTTTTTCTTCCTTTTTCTTTGATTTAAAAAACATATCTGAATCCTCCTTCTATCGTTCTCCCGGGTTCTGTTCTTCTTTCTGAGTCTATTATAGTGCCTGGAAACTCTCTTTTTCAATTCAAAGAAGATGGGATTTGGCGTCATCAGATAGTGCCAATTTTAATAAACCCCCTGCCGGATTTTGCACCCGTCAAAGCCTGTCCATGGCGCGCAAATCGAAAAAAAGAATCCTGCCAGGCAGGATTCTATGTCAGATTCGCTATATATTTGTTAAAGTATTTCTTCAAATAGCGGGACAAGGCATCCCGAATCTCTTCTTTCTGTCCCCCGGAGATAATATCCAGAAATTCATATTCTTCAATCAGCATTCCGCTGATATACCCCAGAATATCATTGTTCACCTGCAGATGCTCATCATCCGGCACCAGCATGATAAAAGCAATCGTAATCCCCTTAAAATAGGGATCCTGAAACGCCTTCAGATCCTTCGTCATACAGATACCAAAGGTCGGACGAATGACTCCCTTTGTCCTGGTATGCAGAAGCGCAAATCCAAATTCTGCAAAAATCTGGCTCGACAGATGTTCCCTCCGCATAATATCCTCGCGGATCATCTCTCTTCGGTCTGAATACGGAGACAGCTTTTCGCTAATGGCAATCAGCAGCTCATCAAAAGTGATCCTGTTATCTACTTTGAAAAATTCCATATATTTGATTACTGTATTGATCTGCGCAGCAACCAGATTGATCTCCTCCAGCTGTACAGAGAATACATCCGCTTCCTTTTGCTTTTCCGGAATTCTTTCGTACTGATACAGCATACGGCGAATTTCCTCCATATTTTCTTCGTTCAGTAGCGGATTCACAAATATCACCGGCGCAGAAATCTGTTCAAGCGATATACTGGAGATAAAGAAATCCGTCTTCCCTATGATATACGGCGTAATATCATTCTTCCCATAAGCAGTAATCAGCATCCGGTCTTTAAAGGCCTTTTCCAGCTTGGAGGACATCAGCCTGGAAATCCCGATTCCACTGGAACAGACCACGCCAACATGTACTTTACGAAGTTTCTCATTCCGGCCTTCCAGACGCACCATCGCAGCCCCAAAATGCACCGTTAAAAATCCGGTTTCTTCCGCCGGCACCGGCTTTCCTGTACTCTTCTCCAGCACTGCGGCCACATTTTCACATCTCGCATAAATATCCGGATAATTCTTCCGGATATCCTCCAGAACCGGATTCTGAATCTGCATGCCATGCATCAGACGAATCAGCGTCGGCTGCAGATGTGCCAGCAGTCCCTGAATAAACTCATCGTCCTGCTTCAATAAATAAGCTTTTTCGCTGTCAAACGCATCAATCATAGTATTGAGAAGCAGATGCAGCTCCCGGTTCTCTATCTCCACAGGGGTCTTCCCATCCCACTGGATCTTCTCATGCTTGGCTCCTTTGATATGCAGACAGATATAAGAGATCTCCACCTCCGGAATCCGGATCTCAAATTCTTCTTCCAGCTCCCTTACGATGGCAACGGCGAGCTGATAATCTTCATCCTGCTTCACACCATGCTTCCAGCGTTCATCCGCCTCAATCACCTCATGCTTCAGAATCCGATTAATGGCAATGGAAATGTGAATGACCAGCCCTACATAAGAATTCTCTGTCAATGTCAGTACCCTTGCATTATCTATCCTCATGATACAGTCCATTACCCGGCGCATGATATCATCATTCAGGATCTGGCCGATATTGCTCTTTTTCAGTCTTTCATACCGGCCGCCCTCTTCCTGCGTCCCTTCATAGGCTTCCCGTACAACCCGGGTATCAATATTCTCATTGATAAATGCCCGGATGGCCCGGCGGTAGCTTTCCTCACTTCCCTTGACAGAGATTCCGCTTCCCGGCTTCCGGTTTATGGTTAGCTCATAACGATTGAGCCAGGCTTCAATGGCTTCCAGATCCGTGCTGACCGTCGCCTCGCTGACACCAAACTGGCTGCTATAATAAAAAAGCTTCTTCAGCCCTTTTTCTTTCAAGATCTCCAGAATCAGACGCTTGCGCCTGTCTTCCCGGTTACTTACATCATAATCATCGCCGCTTCGCAGGTCCTCAGCAAGCCGCTTTTTCTCCGCCTCACTGCCTTCCAGCCAGACACCGACTCCGGTCCTGGAAAGGAAGCGGAGCTCATACCCCTTCAACGCACGGTCAATGTACTCCAGCTCCCGTTGTGCGGTCCGCTTACTGACCCCAATCTGCTCTGCAAGATATTTTACGGATACCGCACGCTGTTCCCGAAGCAATACCTGGAAAATCTGTTTCATACGCGGTGTAAATTCCATCCTCTTCACCCATTCCTCTTCTGAATCCATTCTGTCAAAGCTGCATATTCTTCTGCTCTTACAAGACTTTCAACAGTATAGACCTCTTTTTGTCTGGCGCCTTCAGCAAGCCTGGGAGCGAAATCCTTCTGACATACCAGAAGCTCCGCCTCCTCCGGAATCAGATCTGCTGCAAACGCTTCCACCTGTACTCCTGTCATTCCTTTCTGCGCCATCGTCCGACGGAACAAGGCTGCTCCCATCGCACTGGAGCCGACACCGCCGTCACATACAAAAACCACCCTCGAAATCTTTCCCTGTTTCTCTGTCTTCAGGACTTCCATCTGCATTTCCTCCTTCTCCGGATATGATTCTGCCGTAGGATGCCTGCGCCCCTTCTTCAGAACAAGCAGGCTGCCTGCAAAAGAAACCAGTGCGGACAAAGCCACTCCGGCTGCTGCCGGAAACAGAGCTCCCTTCCCTGCCATCAAAAGAAGAATGAAAATGCTGCCCGGCGAAACCGCTCCCTTTGCCCCCGCATCCAACAGCCCAAAACAGATATTTCCTGCCACCCCTCCCAAAATCAACGGAAGAAAAAGCCATACATTTGACAGCACCACCGGGAAATATACCTCATGTATTCCTCCTGCAAATTCAGCCGCCATCGAAAGAGCATACTCGCTCCGTTTTTCTTTTTCTTTCCAGTACATTGCCATAAGAACACCGAACCCCGGTCCCGGGTTTGCTTCCAGCAGAAATAGAATCGAGCTTCCTGTTTCCTTTAGCTGCCCCATACCCAGCGGTACTAAAATTGCATGATTCAGCAGATTGTTCAAAAAGAAAACCTTCGCCGGCTCAATCATAATTCCCAGGAATGCTGTCAGCTGTCTCTCCGCCAGGAAGCGCACTCCTCTGTAAATAACAGCTGCAAGTCCGCTCAGAATTGGGAAAAAAAGATAATACCCCATCGCTGCGAGCAGGCTTCCCGTGATCCCGATGCAAAGATTCTTTGCCAGCATCTGCATACTGCTCTTTGCCCGATTTTCAATCAGCTTCTCCTCATGCTTCCACAGACTGCCGGCCAGCGGTCCTATCAACATGGCTCCCAGAATCCCTACGGAAACGTCAGATAACAGCACACCGGATACAGCCAATACTGCCAGTATGCCGCCCTTTTCTCCTCCGGTAATCCGTCCCCCTTCATGCGCCACCAACACCGGAAGCACTGTAGTATATACCAACTGCGTAATGGCATACATATTTTCATTCGGAAACCATCCGCAGTCATGTGTCACTACGGACAGCAATCCGATAAAAATAAATATGCCAATGTTTTTCATAATCATCCTGGTATACAATTTGCCGATTGTATGTAAGTTTTCCATCATTTTTCCCAACTGCTTCTAAGAGTCAATTTTGAAAAAATTATAGCATCCCTGGCATAACCGCACAATCTTTTTTCACAAATTATCCCTGATTTCGTTTTTTCAGTTCTTCCACCAAAGTCTCGTATTCCGGTGCTGCA
>DNJM01000116.1:6030-12822 GCA_003489085.1 Lachnospiraceae bacterium | reverse complement strand
CCTGTTCGCTGTCCATCGCGTCCAAAAGCTGCGTCTGTTCCTCTCTTTTGAGGAAAGACAGCTCATAGGCCGGGTTGAAGGCAATTTTCTTCTCATCCACCATGTCCAGCAGTTCGGGAATTAACTCGGTAAGGCGGATGTAGCGCATAACCTGTATGCCGCTGCGCTCACCTGCATCTTTCGCCACGCGGTCACGGGCGCTTAACTTCTGTTCAACTTGAACAGAAGTCAGGTCTGTTCTGGCCCCCTGGTGCTTGATGGCCTCCAGCTTCATCTTATAAGCAAAAGCCCGCTCGCTGGGGAGCAGGCTTTCTCGCTGCAAGTTGCTGTCAACCATGATGATGGTGGCCTGATCGTCGTCCAGGTCACGGACAATGACCGGCATGGTATCCTTGCCAGCCAGTTCGCTGGCCCGATGACGCCGGTGACCGGCGACCAGCTCATAGCCGCCGTTGGGGTCCGGGCGGGCGATGGCCGGAACCAGCACGCCATATTGCCGGATGCTGTCGGCGGTCTCCATCATGGCCTCATCGTCCTTGACCTTAAAGGGGTGGTCCTTGAACGGATGCAGCTCCGACAGGGGAATTTCCAGAACCTTTTCCCGCTGGGCGTCGGCCCGGCTTTCCTCTGTGGAGAACAAGTCATCTACCGAGGCCAGCTCTACTTTTTTCGCGCTGCTTTTCAAGTTTCAACACCTCCTTCGTCAGATTGCGGTAGCCCTCGGCCACCTTGCCGCCGGGGTCGTGGGCGAAGATGCTCTTGCCCTCGGCGCTGATCTCCTTGGCCCGGACCGAATGGGGAATCTCGGTGCCGAATACCTTGATTTTGCTGCCGTAGGTCTCCCGCAGCAGGGCGGCGATCTCTTTCGCAAAATTGGTTCGGCTGTCCACCATCGTCAGCAGGATGCCGTCGATCTGGAGCTTGGGGTTCAGCTGCCGCTTGACCTTGCTGATGGTGGACAACAGTTGTTCCAGGCCCTTGGCAGGCAGATACTCCGCCTGGACTGGGACTATGATCCTGTTGGCTGCCGCCAGTGCATTGACCGTGAGCATTCCCAGGGAAGGCTGGCAGTCGATGAGGATATGGGAATACTGTCCCTTCACGGTGTCCAGATACTGCCGTAAGACGGTCTCGCGGCTCATGGCGTTTACCAGCGACACCTCCATGCCGGACAGCTGGATGTCGGCGGGCATCAGATCCACGCCCTCCGGGTGGTGCAGGATGCCCTCGCCGGAGTGCAGCGGCTCGTCCATGAGGATGCGGCCCATCGCGTCGGACAGAGTAAAGGGCAGCTTGTCCGGCTGCGGGTTGCCCAGGCTGATGGTGAGGCTGGCCTGGGGGTCTGCGTCCACCAGCAGCACCTTTTTTCCGGCCTGCGCCAGCCCGATCCCTAAGTTGGCACAAGTGGTCGTCTTGCCGACGCCGCCCTTCTGGTTGGCGACGGCGATGATTTGTGGGTTCATCGTATTTCACCTCGTTTCTGTTTGTCGTGTTTGGTTCTGGAAATAGAAAAAGCCGCCACTACTTTCTTGAAAAAAGAGTGACGGCTTTTTCTGATCCCGGAACATTAGTCCCCGGAAATGCAAAAAGCGCCCAGCAGGAACACTGAGCGCTTTCGCAATAAAATCATATTCATTTGTTCAGATTTGGTCAAACTCTGCCAAACCGATTTTGCATAAAAATTCGGAGGGGCAAAAATGCAAAAATGACCTCATGGGAGGGTGCAGGGGCAAAAAAGTTGTCCTATAATTTAACCCATTGGCCCTCATTTTAGGGGTGGTTGTCCTTTATTTAACCCATAAAAATCGGTTCAAAACAGGTCAGACCATGCCAAAACAGGCCAAACAATCTGAAAAGGAAAAACCCCGAAAACCGCATGGTTTCGGGGTTTTTGAGCTGTTTTGAACTAAAATTATCGCTTGCTGAACTGCGGAGCGCGACGGGCGGCCTTGAGGCCGTATTTCTTTCTTTCTTTCATACGTGGGTCACGTGTTAAGAATCCAGCTTTCTTCAGGATCGGTCTGTAATCAGCATCTGCCTGAAGTAATGCTCTGGAAACACCATGACGGATTGCTCCAGCTTGTCCTGTGTATCCGCCGCCGTGTACGTTTACTAAAACATCGAACTTATCAACAGTCTCTGTTGCAACTAATGGCTGACGAACAACTACTTTTAATGTTTCAAGACCAAAGTAATCATCGATGTCTCTTTTATTAATGGTAATGTTACCTGTTCCAGGTACTAAATATACTCTTGCGATAGATTTTTTTCTTCTTCCTGTTCCGTAGAATTTTGCTTTAGCCACTGTAATTTCCTCCTCTCAACCTTTCACTAAAATGTCAGTACTTCTGGTTTCTGAGCCTGCTGATCATGCTCTGGGCCAGCATATACGTGAAGTTTCTTGATCATTGCTCTTCCTAAAGGTCCCTTCGGAAGCATTCCTTTTACAGCAAGTTCAATTACTTTTTCAGGTTTCTTATTCATCATTTCTCTTAATGTGGTTTCTCTCATTCCGCCAACATAATCAGAGTGATTGTAGTAGATCTTCTGATCTAACTTTCTGCCTGTTACAGCTACTTTTTCAGCATTGATTACGATTACGTAATCTCCTGTGTCAACGTGCGGTGTATATTCCGGTTTATTTTTTCCTTTTAAAACTTTTGCAACTTCAGATGCAAGACGTCCTAATGTGCATCCGGATGCATCAACTACATACCATTTCTTCTCAATTTTGTCTGGATTAGCCATGTAAGTTTTCATTGGTTGACCTCCTGTGATTTTCATCATCTACATCATTTTCCATTTTTATGAAATCAGACTCACTCCGGGGCTTTGGTGTAAGGCTGTTTCTCTTATGCATACTGTTATATTATAGGATGCAGACCAATTTCTGTCAAGCTGTTTTTGCACTGTTTTTGCACTTTTCTTACCCTTTTTCCTGTATTTCCTGTACTTTTTTCTGTACACTAATGCTGATAAAACAGTAGTAAAATCTCCCCGTCAATGGTAAAATAAAAAGGTGTCAGCTTTGCCATAACCACAATGGCAGACGGGTTTCTTCCTATAATATTACAACAAACCATTTGAACACGAAAGGGGAAATTTTCATGTGGGCTTATAACAGCATTTTTTATCAAATATATCCGATCGGCTTCTGCGGAGCGCCGACCGACAACGACGGGATCACTGTACCCCGGATACGCAAACTACTCGATTGGACTGACTATGTGGAAGAGCTGGGTATCGATTCGCTTCTTCTGAATCCGGTTTTTGAATCAGACCATCATGGATACGATACCCGTGACCTTACCGCTATTGACTGTCGCCTGGGTACCAATCAGGATTTTAAGGAAGTCTGCGAGGCCATGCATGCACACGGGATCCGTATTGTACTGGACGGTGTATTTAATCACGTCGGCCGTGGTTTCTTTGCTTTTCAGGATGTACAGAAGAAGAAATGGGATTCGCCCTATAAAGACTGGTTCTATATCAGCTTCGATGGGAACAGCTGCTACAATGACGGCTTCTGGTATGAAGGTTGGGAGGGACACTTTGAACTGGTGAAACTGAATCTGAAAAACCCGGCTGTCGTAGAATATCTGTTCTCCTGTATTCAGATGTGGGTAAAGGAATTCGATATTGATGGTCTGCGTCTGGATGTCGCTTACAGTCTGGACCGGGATTTTCTGCGCAGTCTCCGCCGGTTTACTCAGGAAGTAAAGCCGGACTTTGCATTGATCGGTGAAGTGCTGTTCGGTGATTATAATCTGATCGTCAATGATGAAATGCTTCACATCTGTACTAATTATGAATGCTATAAGGGATTGTTCTCCAGTCTGAATGACATGAACCTGTTTGAAATCGCTCATTCTCTGAATCGGCAGTTTGGACCGGAACAGTGGTGCATCTACCGCGGCAGGCACCTGATGACCTTTGCGGATAACCACGATGTCACACGTCTTGCCAGTATCCTGAAGCAGAAAGGCCAGATTCCTGTCGCCTACGGAATTCTGATGGGAATGCCAGGCATTCCGTGCCTGTATTACGGAAGTGAATGGGGCGAAGAAGGCGTGAAAGCACCGGATAATGACTATGCACTCCGCCCATGCTTTGCGGAACCGAAGCCGAATGAGCTGACAGCATTTATCCGGAAGCTGATCCGCATCCGTCAGCATAGTGACGCGCTTTGCAACGGCGCCTATCAGAATGTGCAGATTTTTAACCACCAGCTGGTATTTGAACGGAAAACCGATTTGGAACGCGTTCTGGTCGCAGTCAATGCTTCCTGCGATCCGTTTACCATGCATCATGCGGCACTTGCAGGAGAGGCTGCTGAACTGATCAGCGAAAACACACTGCATCTGAGTGGACAGCTGGAAATGCCTCCATACAGTGTTCAGTACCTTCGTATGCAGTAATATGCGGACAACTGCTGTCAGATCAGGGCCAAAGATTTCAGCATATACAGCCAGCCAGTCAGTGTAAACGCGCTGAAAAATGTCGTCAGCATGACTACACTGGAACTCAGTGTACCTTCATGCCCCATATTTTTCGCCATGATATAGCTGCTTACGGTTGTCGCAGATCCCAACATCACCAGGATCGCCACCAGCTGTTCCTTGCGGTATCCAAATCGCACTGCCAGTGGCAGAAAAATAGCGCAGAACCCAATCAGCTTCAGTACTGTACAAATCAAGGCCGGTTTTACTTTGGCAAATGCCTTCCGATATTCGAATGCCGCTCCCATTGCCATCAATCCAAGCGGCGTGGTAAGCGCCGCGATATTGTTTACCGTTTTGCTCAGAATAACCGGCTGCGGAATCTGCAGCAGAGACCAGAGCAGGCCAACTGCGATACCCAGAATGATCGGATTCGTCAGTATCCCTTTCCCGGTCTGTAAGAGCAGTTTTCGATCCAGCTGTCCTCTCTCCGGCTTCAGGAGACAAAGTGCAAGCACAGCAACGATATTATACAGCGGTACTGTACCGATAATCATCAGCGGCGCCATTCCGGCATTACCATAAATATTTTCAATAAAGGCAATTCCCAGCAAGGCAGCGCTGCTTCGATAAGATGCCTGAACGAATTCTCCACGGATCGAAGCATCCTTCCAAAGCAGCGCCACACCAAATGCAATCAGAATACTGAGGAGCGTCACCAGAAAACAGAACAATACGAACTTGCCATCCCATGCCTCATAGAAATTCTCTCCCGCCAGATCCCGGAATAAAAGTGCAGGCAGGGATACCTTAAATACAAACTGATTCAGCTTCCCCGTCATATGCTCATCAAACAATCCCACTTTCCGAAACCACATGCCTAACAGCATCAGAATAAAAACCGGCACTGTGGCATTTAAGGCAAAAATCAAATTCCCCATCTATTCCATTCCTTCCTATAGAAATGTAATCAGCATTCCAACAATAACCCCTAAAATTGCAAAATAAGTCGGCAGCTTTGTTTGGTTCTGCCGGATCGCATGCGGCAGGATTTCTCCAAATACCACATACAGCATAGCGCCGCTGGCAAAGCTCAGGCTGGCGGCCAGCTGCAGTGCACCCAGGTCTCCCAGCACATATCCCAGCACTGCACCAATCATCAAAGGAACCCCTCCGCAGGCAGTAATCAGAACTACCTTCAGTCGGCTCAAACCTCCGCTTACCAGGGGGATGGCGATTGCCATCCCTTCCGGCACATTGTGTATCCCGATCAGAAGAGCCATTGTGACTGCCGTTCCATTCCAGACCGTACCTGTTTTCACACAGGACGCACCAATTGTCATTCCCACCGGCACGTTATGAAAAGCAATCGCCACCACCATAACAGCTCCTGCAATCAAAAGCCTCTGACTGACCGCACCGATATCCACATTTGTCTTATGCTCCATCAGGTCATTCAATAAGTGCACAATCGCAGCTCCCAGAAGAATCATCCCGGCAATCCAGAATGGACTCTCCCCGGTCTCTCCGGCATCCCGCAGAAGATCAAAACACACCAGCGCAATCATGACTCCGGAGGCAAAGCTTAAGAGCACGCTCATTGTTTTCTCCGACTCTTTTTTCAGTAATGCCCCCAGCAATCCGCCCAATCCCGTGCCGATGACGCCGGATAAAAATGTCAGAATGAGAAGTCCAGCGATAATACTCATTTTACTACCACCTTACGGAAATTCTTCTTACCACGCTTCAGAATAAAATCCTCAGCAAAGGCATCGGTTCCGAATACAGCACGGAAATCCGTCACCTTTTCTCCATTCACAGAAACGCCTCCCTGCTCTACTGCACGACGTCCTTCAGAACGAGTCGGTACCAGACCGCTCTTCACCAGCAGGGAAATGATATCGATAGTTCCATCCTGGAAATCTTCTTCTGCCAGCTCTGCGGTCGGCATATTCTCTGCATTTCCGCTGCTGAATAATGCTCTTGCTGCTCCCTGTGCCTTTACTGCTTCTTCTTCGCCATGTACCAGCTTGGTCAGCTCAAATGCCAGAATTTCTTTTGCCCGATTTAACTGGCTGCCTTCCCAGCTGTCCATTGCATCGATCTCTTCCAGCGGAAGGAAGGTCAGCATACGGATACATTTCAGAACATCCGCATCCGCTACATTTCTCCAGTACTGATAGAATTCAAATGGAGATGTCTTATTCGGATCCAGCCAGACTGCACCGGACTGGGTCTTTCCCATCTTCTTGCCTTCAGAATTCAATAACAGGGTAATCGTCATTGCACAGGCATTTTTCCCTAACTTCCGGCGAATCAGCTCCGTACCGCCCAGCATATTGCTCCACTGGTC
>DNJM01000116.1:623-5751 GCA_003489085.1 Lachnospiraceae bacterium | reverse complement strand
GCCCAGCATATTGCTCCACTGGTCATCACCGCCAAATTGCATATTGCAGCCGTATTTCTGGTACAGCATGTAGAAATCGTAGCTCTGCATAATCATATAGTTAAATTCCAGGAAGCTCAATCCCCGCTCCATACGCTGCTTATAGCATTCTGCCGTCAGCATACGGTTCACAGAGAAATGTGCCCCTACTTCCCGGAGCAGTTCCACATAGTTCAGGTCCAGCAGCCAGTCTGCATTGTTTACCATCAGAGCCTTTCCGTCCGAGAAATCAATAAAACGGCTCATCTGCTTTTTAAAGCAATCACAATTGTGCTGAATCTGCTCCGGCGTCATCATGGAACGCATATCCGTTCTGCCGGAAGGATCGCCAATATAAGCTGTACCGCCTCCGATCAGAGCGATCGGTCTGTTTCCTGCCATCTGCAGCCGCTTCATCAGGCACAATGCCATAAAATGTCCTACGTGCAGGCTGTCTGCAGTCGGGTCAAATCCAATATAGAAGGTTGCTTTTCCATTGTTTACCAGATTCCGGATCTCATCTTCATCCGTCACCTGCGCCAGCAGGCCTCTTGCTTTCAGTTCTTCATAAATCTGCATGCTATTCTTCTCCTTTTCTTTCCTGATATCGACTGAGTCTAAAAACGGGATTTTGATCCATTTTCTGGTAAAATAAAAAACCCCGTCCTTTTACTTGCTTCATAAAAGGACGAGGTTCAGATCACTCCCGTGTTACCACCTTTTTTTGCATCCGGCTCACACCGTATGCCTCCATAAGTATCTCCTCTGCCATCGCAGAATTCCGGAAATACCCTGATACGATAACGTGTACCAACTCCGTCACAGCCTACTCAGCTTCTGTTCTCCTTTCGGTGTGCAGCTCCAAGATGTATTCACAGCGGCTTTCCATGCACCTCTCATCATCCGGTTACTTTCTGTATGCTACTGCCATCTGCTACTTCTTCTTTTCTCAGCCATATTTCATATGTATCTGACTGAAATACTATCTTATTCTTTTTCATTTGTCAAGCCTGATTTTTAATAAGAAGACATTTTGAAATCACTTGCCCAGGCTAATTTTCCACCAGCTGCAGATCATACAGCTTCTTATAGACTCCATCCTGCCGCAGCAGCTCCTGATGCGTTCCGGACTCCTTGATCTGACCGTGATCCATAACGATAATCTTATCCGCATGCTGGATCGTAGACAGACGATGCGCTACCATGATCGTCGTTCTTCCATCCATCAGCCGTTCCAATGCCTGCGTAATCAGCGTTTCAGTCTCCGTATCAATATTGGCCGTTGCCTCATCCAGCACCAGAATAGACGGATTGTATGCCAGCGTTCGTGCAAAGGACAGCAGCTGCCTCTGCCCCGCAGAAAGTGTACTTCCACGCTCAGTCACCGGCTCATCATAGCCGCCCGGCATCTTTTCAATAAAGGAATCCGCATTGACAATTTCCGCCGCACGCCGGATTTCTTCGATGGATATCGCCTCATTATTCAAAGAAATATTACTCTTAATATCTCCTGTGAAAATGAACACGTCCTGCTGCACCTGTCCGATAGCCGCCCGGAGCACATCCGTATCAATCTCACGAATGTCCACGCCATCGATCAGAATTTCTCCCTTCTGAATATCAAAATAGCGTCCGATCAGATTCAGAATCGACGTCTTGCCGGCACCGGTCGCCCCGACAAAGGCCACTCTCTGTCCCGGTTCAATCACAAAGTTCACATCCTTCAGTATATAGTCTTCCTTCTCATAGGCAAACCATACATGGCGGAATTCAATCCGTCCCTGAATCTTAACTTCTCTTGGTGCAGGCGGATTCGTAATCTCCGGCTCCACATCCAGCACGTTGAAAATCTTCTCCGCAGAAGCCAGGGCGGACTGCAGCGTACCAAACTGCTCTGCCAGCTCCTGAATCGGTTCAAAGAAAGAGCTGATATAGCTGATAAAGATGAACAAAGTCCCCAGTGACAGACTTCCTGCCAGAACAGAAGAGCTTCCGGTTCCGATGACGATGATCATTGCAACGATCGACACAAGGTAGATGGTCGGACGGAAAATGGCAAATGTCATAACCTCACGCCAGTTGGCCCGGAACAGCTCATAGGATTTCGTTTCAAACTGCTGATACTTTTCCTTCTCTCTTGCAAAGATCTGAATCAGTTTCATGCCGGAAATATGCTCGGACAGAAATGTATTCAGCTCTGTAATCTTATTCCTGGTAATCTGATATGCCTTTCTGGACATGAACCGGAAGAAGAAGGTCAGTACCGTTACCAGCGGCAGCAGCAAAAAGGATACCCCTGCCATCCGCGCATCGATCGAGATCATCACCACTGCATAGCCGATGATCTTTACAATATTTTTAAACAGCTTCACCAGAATTGTGGAGAATAGCTCATTCACGGCTTCCGTATCATTTGATACACGAGTCACCAGCTTTCCGACCGGTGTCGTATTAAAGAAATTCAGAGACAGGCTGTGAATATGTGCAAAGGTTTCCTCCCGCATCCGGTAGATAATGCTCTGTCCCATCTTCTGCAGCATCCAGGTATCTGCTGCATTCAGCACAAATCCCAGAAGCAGCATCAATAAATACATTCCTGCCGCATGCAGGATCCCGACAAAGTCATAATGCCTCAATGTCAGCAATTCTTCTCTGGAAAGCAGTTTTGCCCCTTTTTCTACATACTGTGAAAGCAGCGTATTGTCCGCATCCCGCAGCGTACGGCATTCCTTTGCCGTTAAATCTTCCGCCATGTAATATTGATCCTGATATAAAAGGATCTGATAATACCCGTCTTCTGTATCCGCCGCATGATCAATAGAAGTCCGGCGCAGGTACTCATCCTGATAAGCTACGGCCCCGGACGCATCCTGCTGCGTCTCTTCATATGGCTGGTAATATCCATTGATATAATCATCGATCGCATCTCCAATGATAATCGGGCGATACAGCTCTACCACAATAATCAGAAGCACCAGAAGTGTTGCGGCTGTCATGACCCATTTATGCGGTTTTAAATATGTAAGCAGTCGTTTCATCTTCTGTCACCTCCTGCCGCCTGTTCTCCCTTCGCAGCCTCCAGCTGCTGCTTCTCAAACATATCCTTATAGATTCCATTCTTCTTCATCAGCTCTTCGTGGTTGCCGACTTCCTTCGCCTCACCATTTTCCAATACCATAATGATATCCGCATTCTGTATGGTGGAAATTCTATGTGCAATCAGAATCGTCGTCTTTCCTGCACGGTTCTTCTTAAGATTATGTAAAATGTGTTCTTCTGTATCCGTATCAACCGCAGACAGCGCATCATCCAGAATCAGAATCGGTGCATTCTTCATCAATGCTCTGGCGATGGAACTTCGCTGCTTCTGACCGCCGGACAGCGTCACTCCACGTTCTCCGACAACCGTTTCATACCGATCCGGGAAGGTTATGATGCTGTCATGGATACATGCAGCCTGTGTGGCTTCTACAATCGCATCCATATCCTCGCCCTCTGCACCGAATGCAATATTGGACTTTAATGTATCGGAAAACAGGAAATTATCCTGCGGCACATACGCAATATTCTCCCGCAGCGTTTTCAGTGAAATGTGGTTGATATCCTTCCCATCTATCAGGATCATTCCCGGAGCCGTATTATACAGATGCAGCAGCAAGTTCACCAGAGTGGACTTTCCATTCCCTGTTCGTCCAATCACGGCCAGCGTTGTTCCCACCGGTACATGCAGCGTAATATCACGCAGCGTCGGCTCCGTATGTCCCCGATGCACAAATGTCAGATGAGAAAAATCAATTTCCCCTTTGATCTTCTCTACATCCTCTGCCTCCGGACTGTCGAGGATCTCTGGTTTTTCCTCAAATACCTCCTGCAGTCTTCGGATGGAAGCAGCTCCCTGTGAGAACATATTGATCGCATCGCCGCAGGCGATCATCGGCCATACCAGCATATTGATATACTGGTTAAATGCTACAAACCGCCCCAGTGTAATATCTCCTGCCAGTGCCAGATAACCGCCGTACAGAAGCGTCAGCAGACTGGACAGACCGATTATCACGTCCAGAAGCGGCATCACGATCGCCTGCAGCCGGACAACATTCAGGTTCTTATTCATGGTATTCTGATTCTGCTTCGCAAAGGCTCTCATTTCAGCGCGTTCCCGCACAAATGCTTTGATTACTCTGACACCGGAAAAGCTCTCCTGCACAAAATCTGTCAGATCTGATACCGCTTCCTGTCTCTCCCGGTAGCGCTTATGGATGATTTTCCCATAATAAACTTCACCGATACAGATCAGGAACATCGGAATAATTGTAAGCAATGTCAGCTTTACATTGACATAATACATCATCTGGAAAATGATCATAATTCCCATCACACTGGCATCAAACACACAGATAATCGCCGGCCCAATAGCCATACGCACGGCATTCAGGTCACTGGTGAATCGGGTCATCAGATCACCTGTCTTATGCTCGTTGTAATACTCTACGCTCATTTTTTCCAGATGGGCAAACATCTCATTCCGCAGCTCACATTCGATGGAGCGGGATGCACCAAATATAAAAAACCGCCATAGAAACCGCCCCAGAGCCAGGATCGCCCCCAAAAGAAAAATTATCAGCAGGCAGGACTTTACCCCATTCCAATCCATCGTATGCGCCGTCAGTCCGTCCGTAATCGTTCCTGTCATCTTCGGAATGAACAGATTGGCGAAATCCACGACAAACAAAGTAACAACCCCGGCAGCATATCGATACCGGTGCTTTTTAATGTACTGCATGATAAATGAAAATGAACTCATAGTACCTCCCTTTTCTTATCGTATTTTTTCCAGAGCAGCCGGTTCCGCAGCTGATCTTTCCAGGCAAAACGTCTGGAGTGTGCTCAAGATTTCCGGCAACGAAAGAAGTTCCCCCGCAATATCAGTAAGTAATTACAGATATTGACGAGGGACCTCCCTTGTTTGCTCTGATGTATTCTATTTTTATTATATGACGAATGTAGAAAAATAGCAAATGATTTTCCATAACCGGAAGACTATTTTCCGATTTTGCCATAGCATTATCCGATTCCATCACTTTACCATCATATCAACTGAAGGGACTGC
>DNJM01000116.1:0-385 GCA_003489085.1 Lachnospiraceae bacterium | reverse complement strand
CATCATATCAACTGAAGGGACTGCGTAAATACGTGTTGTTTCAGTTGAGGAATGCCCCAGTATACGGGAAACAAGTTCAAGTTCTGTTCCGTCCTGATACAGATTGGTCGCCCTGGTCCTGCGGAACATATGTGGATAGCATCGTTCCGGAAGATTCGGATACTCTGAGCGGATCTGAGATGCATATTTTCTGATAATACACTCAACACTTCCAACTGACATCCTGTCTTTGTGATCTTTGATCACTGTATAGATCAGCGGAGCACCATGATCATTTGCATTATAATAGTATAATTTTATCCTAAAAAGAATTTAAATTATATGTTGTATTGACTTTTAAATAATATAAAAAACACAAAACGGAGATTATTTATGAAAAAATCAA
>DNJM01000199.1:19779-19926 GCA_003489085.1 Lachnospiraceae bacterium | reverse complement strand
ATTGTATAATTTCTGTTAATAAAGAAATTATATAGGATTATGATTGGAGCAACATATTTAGTTAAGGGATATGTTAATGCAAGGAGATGGAATATGAAACTTAAATCAATTACACTGCAAAATTTTAGAGGAATTGAGAAGCTAACA
>DNJM01000199.1:1249-19506 GCA_003489085.1 Lachnospiraceae bacterium | reverse complement strand
ACAACAGTTTTCTTTGGAATAAATGGTGTTGGGAAATCTACAATTCTTCGAGCTGTTGATTTAATATATGCAAATATTATTGCCAAACTTATAGGAACTGGCAAAAAAAGATCTACAGAATTGGATTATGACGATATTAGTTATGGAAAATCAAAGGCAAATATTGAGGCAGTATTTTCTTTTGAAGATGGAGCAGAAATGAAATATAGTCGCTCTATCGATAGAGCAACTGGAAAAAAACACAATATAGCCGAATTAAAATTGTTAGTAGAAAAATTTGAAGATTCTTATCTTGTAAAAGGTCATGATGATGGTAATGGAAACTGGATCGAGGAGATTGATAATAAGAATATGCCGGTTTTTGTTAATTATGGTGTTAATAGGATTGTATTGGATGTTCCTGTAAGAGCATCTAAAGAGCAATTTGTAAAATTAGACGCATTTGACAAAGCAATTGAGAGTACAATAGATTTTAGAAATTTATTTAAGTGGTTTAGAAATCAGGAAGATATAGAAAATCAAGCCAAGGTAAGAGAAAATTCAAAGTATGAAGATAAAAGCTTATCTGCAGTAAAACAGGCTATGTTGGCTATGTTGGATGGATTTGAAGACATTCATATTGATAGAAAGCCATTAGCAATGAAAGTGAGAAAAGATGGAAAGTATTTAACAATAAACCAGTTATCTGATGGGGAAAAATGTACGATAGCATTATTTGGTGATTTGGCACGGAGAATGGCATTAGCGAATCCGGAAAGAGAGAATCCATTGGAAGGAATAGGAGTAGTATTGATTGATGAATTAGATTTGCATATGCATACATCATGGCAGCGTAAGGTGCTCAGTGTTTTGAAGAAGACGTTCCCCAATATACAGTTTATAATTACAACACATTCTCCACAAATTCTTGGAGAAGTAGATGATACATTTAAGTTGTTTTATATGTTTAAAGAGGGACAGAAAATAGCTTTAAAATCATATAAATCATTTATGGGATGGGATACCAATGTGATCTTAGAAGAAGTAATGAATACTGCTTCTGTAAACCAAGATATTAAAAGAATGCTTGATGAAATGTATTTGCTCATTGAAAAAAAGAAATTTGATGAAGCGGAGAAATTGGCTGATATATTAGACGAAAAATCTAATGGATATGCGGAAGGTGTTGCTAAAGCGAGAATTCTGATATCCAGGGGGCGACGACATGAAAAAAATAAATAAACAAGAGTCTCCGCAATGGTTTGAGGATTGGAAGAAAAATTTTAAAATGGAAAATAACAGAGAACCTCATTATAAAAATGATTTTTCGACAGATGATATAGATGGAGTAAATCGAAGACGAAAATTAAGAGAATGCCTTGTAGATGAACAGGGGAAAATATGTTGCTATTGTATGAGAAAAATAACAACAGATTCGTCCCATATTGAACATTTTTTGCCAAAAGATTCTTTTGAGGATAAAGATTTGCAATATGATAATTTGTTTGCTTCATGTAATGGAGAAGAAACAATTAGAGAAGATGAGGATCATTGCGGACATAGGAAAAATGACTGGTGGAGAAAGGATATGCTTTCTCCAACGGATATGGAAGTGGAAAAAGCGTTTAAGTATTCTCTAAATGGAAAAATTAACAGTGTAAGAGGAAGGACAACAGAAAATATTGCACAGGAAATGATACATAATTTAGGATTAGACAGCTACCATCTTGAAAGGGACAGGCGTCAGGCGCTAGAAGCTTCGGAGGTATTTGATGCTGAAGAATATTCAGAAGAAGAAATAAGAAGCTTCATAGAATATTATTCTAATAAAGATAATGGAGCTTATGTACCATATTGTAAGGCTATTATAGATTGTCTGGAAGAAATGTTATAAAAATATTAAATTCTAATATTATCTCAGAAGTAGACGGAACATGGCTTGCTTCTGAGATTTTTTATGAAAAATGTTCCCCTAGTTATAATGAACACATAGAGGTAATTCCCTGCTGGAAAGATTTTTAGATAATCTGACGGATGTGTGGAAAAATGTCATTTCGGTGGGGAGCGGAAATGAAGCGGCCAGTGCAGGGCATACGTCAGGCAGATTGACAGAAGGTGAGGAGGAAATGATCCCTTTTGCTATACAGGAGCGGCAGACGGCAATTAGTGTGCAGATCTGGAAAAATTATGTGGATGAAATGCAGATTTCTCTGATTACGCCTTCCGGTGTCAGAATAGGGCCGATCCAGGAGATGTTAGGGACGCAGCGGTTTCGGGTGGGACAGACGGAAATATTGTTATATTATGGAGAGCCAAGTCCTTATAGCACGAATCAGGAGATCTTTTTGAATTTCCTTCCACAGACGGACTATCTGGATGCCGGTATTTGGCGGATTGTATTGATACCGGAAAGGATTTTAGATGGCTCCTATGAGCTTTGGCTGCCGGGGCGGCAGGTGCTGAATACCGGGACGGGATTCCTTTATCCGAAGAATTCAGCAACGATTACGATCCCTTCTACGGCCAGTCGGGTCATTACGGTCGGTGCGTATGATGCCCGTACCTTTACCTATGCAGACTTTTCGGGGCAGGGACGGGAAGCCTCTCCGGATCGTATGAAGCCGGATCTGGCAGCGCCGGGAGTACGGATTACCACAACTGCGGCAGGCGGTGGTTATGCAGAAATGACGGGGACGTCTTTTGCCGTTCCATTTGTCACCGGTTCAGCGGCGCTTTTGATGGAATGGGGGATTGTAAATGGCAATGACCCGTATCTGTATGGGGAGAAAGTAAAGGCTTACCTGCGGCGCGGGGCGAGAGCACTGCCGGGGTTTACGGAGTATCCGAATCCGCAGGTGGGGTATGGGGCGCTGTGTGTAAGGGATAGTCTGCCGGTGAGTTCAGACAGATAGCTTTCAGCGGTCTGTCCGCGGGGGTATAACCGCAGCCGGAATGAGAAGTAGCAGTGATACTGCAAAAAATTAATAGTAATAAAAGCTGTTGAAAAGTATAAAGAAGCATTTTATAATACCAAAGATAAGTACATTCAGATGAAAAACAACTATCTTACCTGAGCGGAAAAAATAAGGTATATATTGATGCTGTTTTAGCAATTGTAGAAGGGAGTATATCAGTTATGAGAATTCGTACGGCAACAATGGAAGATCTGGAAGGGGTAACCGCAGTGGAAGCGGCATGCTTTCCCCCGGCAGAAGCGGCTGACCGGGAATCATTCCGGGAGCGGCTGTTGGTTTATCCGAATCATTTCTGGATTCTGGAGGAGGAAGGAAGAATCATAGGATTTATCAATGGAATGGTAACGGATGAAGAGACGATTCGGGATGAAATGTTCGCAGACGCTTCTTTGCATAACGAGCAGGGAGAATGGCAGGCGATTTTCGGTGTGAATACTATACCGGAATTCCGTAGGCAGGGATGTGCGGCAAAAGTAATGGAACAGGTTATCGCGGATGCAAGAGAACAGGGCCGCAGGGGTTGTATTCTTACCTGTAAGGACAGACTGATTCATTACTATGAAAAATTCGGGTATCAAAACTGTGGCATTTCAGCTTCTGTGCATGGAGGCGCAGTCTGGTATGATATGAAGCTGGTATTCTGACAGGAATTCGATTTCAGGTTGAGTTCGAGTAAAATGTTGGGTGGAGCAACGCAATTGAATGCGGTGGCTCTGCCTTTTTTGTATTTATAGAAATCTTGCCAGACCGGAAATAAAGAAATAAATGACCAATAGTCAATTTATTAAAAAAATATTAAATCGAATTCACATGTATTGACTTTTGAATAGTATGGTAGTATACCTTAATAGAATGATAAATGACCAATGGTCATAAATAAGAACTGATAAAAGTCCAGCCGAAAGTAAAAGGAAAATACGGCAGTAAAGGAACAAGGCAGAACAGAAACAGGGATAGAAAGGATGTAACAGCTATGAACAGAAATACGAAGTGGAAGAAGAGGATGGCGGCTGCAACCGCTCTTACAATGTCAGTAACGCTGACCGCACTGCCGGTTATGGCGGCGGATCAGACCGCAGCAGAATTTAAAGATGAATCCGTATATGTTAATGCAGATGCATCCGGAGCAGTAGAACAGATTACGGTATCTGACTGGCTGAAAAATACGAGTGGAGCAGGAACGCTGAAGGATATTTCCAACCTGCAGGAGATTAAAAATGTGAAGGGCGATGAGACATTCAGTCAGTCTGGCGAGATATTAACCTGGGATGCCGGCGGAAATGATATTTACTATCAGGGGCGAACTACAAAGGAACTGCCGGTTTCCGTAAAGATTACCTATTTCCTGGATGGAAAAGAGATGAAGCCGGAGGAAATGGCAGGCAGGAGCGGCCATATGGAAATGAAAATTTCTTACACGAATACGACCCGGCAGACGGTTCTGGTGGATGGCGAAGAGGTAGAGATGCATGTACCATTCCTGATGCTGACAGGAGGGTTCCTTTCCACAGAGCATTTCAAGAATGTAGAGATTGATCATGGAAAAGTGATTTCCGATGCCAGCAAGCAGATCTTTGCAGGGGCAGCGCTTCCGGGATTATCAGAAAGTCTGGGGCTGGAAAGCGACAGTAAGCTGGAGATCCCGGAGAGCCTGACGTTGACAGCGGATGTGACGGATTTTGAAATGGGTGCTCTCTTTACTGTAGGAAGTGCGGATGCTTTTGCCGAGCTGGGATTAGAGGATACAGGCAGTCTGGATGAACTAAAGGACTCTATGAATGATCTTACGGATGCTTCTCTGCAGCTGGTGGATGGTTCTTCTACGCTGGCAGATGGAATTCATACATTGAAAGAGAAATCATCTGAGTTTGCAGATGGAATCGATACACTGGTAGAAGGAGCCGGTCAGGTAAATGAAGGTGCAGCAGAACTGCAGGAAGGTATCAGGAGTTATACGGAAGGCGCTGCGGCACTGGGAAATGGAATTGGAGCATATACAGAAGGAACTACAACACTGGCACAGGGAACGATGGCTTATATAGACGGTGTCGGTCAGATTGCTGCCGGTGCCAAAGAAGCTCTGCCGCAGTTAAACCAGAGCATTCAGCAGTTGAATGCCGGAGCGGAGGCGCTGTATGCCGGAATTCGCGGAGATGACTCCGGAAAGAATCCGGGTCTGGCAAACAGTGCAGCTATGCTGGCAGCCGGAGCAGAAACGGTATATCAGCAGGTAGGGCAGCTGGCACCGCTGATGTCCGAAGAAGGACTGCAGGAGATCGCTGCGAATCTGAATGCATTGAGCGACGGCATAGCCAGAGCCAGTGCAGCGATTCAGCAGGGCAGTGCCGGCATTCAGACCTCTGGCAGCAGTATCGCAGTAGTCGGAGAGAAGCTGCAGGGTGCCGGAGAGGGAATGGAGCAGCTGTCAAAAGGACTTGCGAAAGGAACAGCAGCTCTGGCACAACAGATAACGGCAGTGAATCAGATGCTGGCAAACAGTGAAGCAAATGTACAGGAACAGGTAAATCAAGCCTTGGCAGAGACACAGCGTCAGGCAAACCAGGCCCTGGAAGAGCAGGCGGCTGATCTGAATGCACAGGTAAGCGCTGCGGCAGAGGAAGTAAAACAGCAGCTGCTTCAGAGTGGAGTAGCAGAGGAAACAGCGGATGCGGCGGCACAGAAGGTCCTGAACAGCATCAAAATGGATGCACAGACGGTAACAGTGCCGGAGGTAAAGGTGAGCATCCAGAAGGCGGAGATTGTGGATCCATTTGCAGAAGGCGGCGAAGTGAATGCGGCAATTCAGAATACACAGAAGCAGCTTATGGAAAATGCAGCAGTGTTGAAAGGTACGGCAGCAAAGCTTCAGGAAGCGGCGAAACAGCTGGGCGCAGAGAGTGATCTGGTACAGGGCTTGTCTCAGGGCAGCCAGACCCTTACAGGAGCAGCAGAAACGATGGAAGGAAAAGCAGAGCAGTTGTCTGCAGCCGGCGATCCGGTCGTACAGCTTAAGGGAGCCCTGAAACAGATTTCCGATGGAGCGGCTGCACTGCAGGGCGGAGCAGCAGCTGTGGAACAGAATATGAAGACCCTGTCAGACGGTACAAAGCAGTTATCCGATGCAGCCGGCACAGGAGTGCAGACATTGCTTGGCGGCATAGATACATTACAGGCAAATGATGCCGCACTGCTGCAGGGAGCGAAGCTGCTGCAGTTATCCGGAAAGGATCTGCTTGTTGGTTCCGGTACGCTGTTGGAAAATAATCAGGCACTGAAGGAAGGCTCTGCTGCACTGGCGGATGGTACGAAGCAGCTTGCAGTAGGGACTCAGACACTGAAGAACGGTACCGGTCAGCTGATGGATGGGATCGGACAGCTGGCAGATGGTGGAGAAGAATTGAAGGATGGTATGCAGAAATTTAACGATGAGGGGATCCAGAAGCTGGCGGATGTAGTAAGCGGTGATCTGGAAAAGATTCTGAATCGGCTGGAAGGGTTGGCAGAGCTTTCCAGAGATTATGATACCTTTACCGGTATTTCTGATGATATGGACGGAGAAGTCAAGTTTATCATTGAAACAGAAGAAATCGGAAAAGAATAGTAAAGCGGAAATAAGACCGTCGGTTTGGCAAAAAGATTGTCAAATCGGCGGTTTTGTTTTATCATAAAATAGTAGAAAAAGGTATATCAGTTTCATACTGGAGAATACATGGGAGGAGAAATAAGATGGTAGAGACAGGGGTAATCCATGGAAGATTTCAGGTGCTCCATTTGAAGCATATGGAATATCTGCTGGCAGCCAAAATGCGCTGTAAGAAGCTATATGTAGGTATCAGCAATCCGGATGACAGCTTTATCCGGGAGAGTGAAAGTGATAGAAAGCGGTCGACAAAGCCGGCCAATCCCTTTACGTATTTTGAACGTATGGAGATGATCCGCGATGCATTGTTGGATTTTGGAGTAAAGAGAGAGGAGTTTGACATTATACCGTTTCCGATCAGCCGGCCGGAATATATCCTTCAGTATGCACCAAAGGATGCCACGTATTTTATGAGCATCTGTGATGCGTGGGGAGAGGAGAAAGAGAAAATACTGACCGGATTGGGGGTAAAGGTAGAGGTACTCTGGCGAAAAACACCGGAGGAAAAAGGGGTGACGGCCACTGAGGTCAGGAGCAGCATTGTGCACGGCGCTCCGTGGAAGCATCTGGTGCCGCGGACAACGTATGAGTATATGGTAGCGCATGAGCTGGATAAAAGAGTCTGCAGACTATATGAAGAGGCCCTGGAAGAAGAGACCAGGCGCCTTCAGGAAGAACGAATGAAAAAGGAAGAAGAAAAAAGATAAGAAATTCATAAGGAAATTCTTTCCTGGATATTAAAATATTTGGTTTATAGTAGAGCCAGCAAAAGCAGAGGAGGACAATGCACATGATCGCAGTATATTTGCTGCCGCTCTATATCCTGGTAAATTTATATGTATTCCGATGGGGCATCCGGTATATGAGTGCGTGTAGCCGGCTCTTTAAGAAGCATTGGATTCGTGCAGGAATTGCTATAGTATATATTCTGGTTGCTTCTTCTATGGGCATAGGGTTTCTTTTGAAGCCTTCCATGCCGGAGAGGTTTTTTAAAGGGCTTGGAAATTATTGGCTGGGTGTATCTCTGTATATGATTCTGACGATTGTTATCGTAGATATCGGCCGTATGATTCTGAAACGGATGAAATGGGTGAATCAGGAAAAGCTTTCTTCCAGAAAGACGTTTGTTCTGACAGGAACCTGCTGTATCGTCCTGATTGCGGCAGTCAGTATATATGGGATATTCCATGCCAGAAATGTACAGGTGACACCATATGAAGTGACAGTAGAGAAAGTATGTGCCGGAAGAAATGAGCTGAATATCGTACTGGTGGCAGACCTGCATCTGGGGTATAATATCGGCACCTGGCAAATGCAGCAGATGGTGAAGAAAATTAATGCACAGAAACCGGATCTGGTTTGCATTGCGGGTGACATTTTTGATAACGAATATGAAGCGTTGGATGATCCGGAAAGACTGATCGAGATTTTCAAGGGAATCAAAAGCCATTATGGTGTCTATGCCTGCTATGGCAATCATGATATACAGGAGAAGCTTCTGGCAGGATTTACTTTCAGTAAGGAACAGAAAAAGGTCAGCGATCCGCGGATGGATGCATTTCTGGAAGAAGCAGGTATTCAGCTTTTGCAGGATGAGACGGTTTTGATTGACGATGCCTTCTATCTGATTGGCAGGCCGGATTATGCAAAGCCGGGAAGAGGCATTACGGAGCGGAAGACGCCCCGGGAACTGACAGAGGAACTGGATCTCTCAAAGCCGGTGATTGTCATGGATCATGAACCAAAGGAACTGCAGGAGCTTTCCGATGCGGGAGTGGATCTGGATCTCTGCGGGCATACCCATGACGGGCAGCTTTTTCCGGGGAATATTACCACAGCGCTGACGTGGGAGAATTCCTGCGGATATCTGAGAAAGGGAAGCATGCATAATATTGTAACTTCCGGAGTCGGGCTTTTCGGTCCGAATATGCGGGTAGGGACAAAAGCGGAGATCTGTACAATACGTGTACGGTTTCAAAAGGCGGAATGAGTGCCGGAGAAGAGACAGGACATCAGAAATGCATTGCATTTCCGGGGGAAAAATACTATAATCGTGGTATGCACATGAGAAGCGGGCATTGCCCATAATGGAAATTCGTAATGATGATAGAAAGACAGAGGGATAAAAATATGAAGAAAAAAGCTGTGATTGCATTGGGACACCGTGCACTTGGAACTACATTGCCGGAGCAGAAGGTTGCGGTAAAAAAGACGGCAAAAGCCATTGCCGATCTGGTAGAAGCAGGCTATCAGCTTGCAATTACGCATAGCAATGGGCCGCAGGTAGGTATGATCCATGCGGCAATGAATGAATTCGGAAAGAGCCATCCGGACTATACGGCAGCGCCGATGTCTGTCTGCTCTGCGATGAGTCAGGGGTATATCGGATATGATCTTCAGAACAGTATCCGTGAGGAGCTTTTAAACCGAGGTATCTACCGTACCGTCAGCACCATACTGACGCAGGTGGCCGTAGATCCGTATGATGATGCATTCTTTGCGCCGACCAAGGTGATCGGACGGCTGCTGACAAAGGAAGAAGCTGATGCGGAGACTGCAAAGGGAAATTACGTGACCGAGCAGGAAGGCGGCTACCGCAGAATCATTGCCGCACCGAAGCCGCAGGATATTGTTGAGATCGATGCAATCCGTCTGCTGATCGATGCCAATCAGATCGTAGTGGCCTGCGGAGGCGGAGGAATTCCGGTAATGGAACAGGGAAACCATCTAAAGGGAGCCAGTGCGGTAATTGAGAAGGATTATGCAGCCGGAAAGCTTGCGGAAATGATCGATGCGGATGAGCTGATCATTCTGACCAGCGTGGAAAAGGTTTCCGTAAATCTGGGAGATGTGAACGAAGAGCAGCTGGGAGAAATTACTGCAGCAGAAGCGAAGAGATATGTTGCGGAAGGACATTTTGGAGAGCTGTCCATGCTGCCTAAGGTAGAGGCAGCCCTTTCCTTCCTGGAAAAACGGCAGGGAAGAACTGCGATCATCACTTCATTTGACAAACTATCCGATGGAATCAAGGGAAGAACCGGAACGATCATCCGGGGATAAAAGGAATCCTTATTACGGTTCGCGGGAAGGGGGAAGCAGGGCCTGCAGCGCCTTGCTTTCTGCTTCGATCCGGGCTTTTAATTCGAAAATCAGGCGGCATTGCTGCCGGATATCCGCAGAGCGTTCTTCACATTGCTGTTTTATGCGTTTTATGCGGTCAGCATAGAGGGATACACTGCGGTTTTCTTTGTCTTTTTCCAGTAAAAATGTTTCTTCTAGGAGCGCTTTCTCATACATATTTTCTACCGTTTCCAGCTGCTGTAATAATTCCGGGATCTTACGCAGATATTCATTATAAAGCTCTATGCAGCGGCGCTCTTCTAAAGTATTCAGTAATCGTTCCATAATTTTTCCTCCTGAATTCGTTTATTTTATTCCTCAGACAGCTCGATCTCCGTGAAGGTGTGACCGGTATAAGGAAGAAATTTTTCCAGCAGGTCGGAGAGGGACAGACTCAGGCTGGAGGTATTGATGCATGGATGGAAGCCGAGCTGCTTCTCCTTAAAGAGTTCTTTGTCGATGATCAGCTGTACCTTTCGTTCGGTATCATTCATCAGCCCCAGAATGCTGACGGAACCGGGGGTAATATTAAGATATTTTTTCATATATTCTGCTTCTGCAAATGAGGTGCGGGAAATTCCCAGCTGTCTGGAAAAATTTCGGGTTACAAAGCGTTTTTTTCCAGGCAGAAGAAGCAGATAAAAGGAAGTAGCCTGCCGGTTGCGCAAAAACAGATTTTTACAGATAGGTGTCCCCAGTACCTGTTCTACGGCAGCGCAGTCTTCGATGGTATTTGCAGCATCGTGATCCACTCTGATAAATGGCATCTGAAGCTGCTCAAGCAGTCGGTATACCGCCATTTCTTTTTCCAGACGCCCTGCAGCATCCGGCGTGGTGATGTAACGTGTCTGATCTATATACATAATGATTGGCTCCTTTGGTAATCTTGCTAAATTATAACATAACTGCTTGTCGAAAGTCCACTCACGCCGTATAATAAACAAGAACATTTTAGAAGAGGAGAAAGGAATACTAATATGTTAAAGCTATTGCCATATCTGAATAAATATAAGAAAGAAAGCGTAGTCGGTCCGCTCTTTAAGCTGCTGGAGGCATGCTTTGAGCTGGTAGTCCCGCTGATTATGGCGGATATTATTGATATTGGAATCCAGAATCAGGATTTTCAGTATATATTGCAAAGGGGAGCCCTTCTGGTATTTTTTGGGGTACTGGGTCTTACCTGTTCACTGACAGCGCAGTTTTTTGCAGCAAAGGCTGCGATCGGGTTCGGAACAGAGCTGAGGCATGATCTTTTTGCACATATTGAGGGGTTATCCTATACAGAAATTGACCGGGCGGGCAGTTCAACGCTGGTTACCAGAATGACCAGTGATATCAATCAGGTACAGTCGGGAGTGAATCTGGTACTGCGTCTGCTTTTGCGTTCTCCTTTTATTGTAGTGGGAGCTATGGTAATGGCATTTACTATTGATGTAAAAGCAGCGATGATTTTTGTAGTGGCAGTTCCGCTTCTGGCGCTGGTCATCTATGGGATCATGATTATAACCATTCCGCTATATAAGAAGGTGCAGAAGGGACTGGACAGAGTGCTTTTAACCACCCGGGAGAACCTGGCCGGTATTCGTGTCATCCGTGCATTCCGCACGCAGGATGATGAAAAGGAGCAGTTTGAAGCGGAAAGCGACTATCTGATGCAGATGCAGATGAAGGTTGGAAAGATATCCGCGGCGCTGAATCCACTTACGTATGTGATTGTCAATCTGGCAGTCGTAGCGATCGTCTGGTATGGAGGAAAGCGTGTGGATACCGGAGCGATCACGCAGGGAGAAGTGATTGCACTGGTAAACTATATGTCTCAGATTCTGCTGGCTCTGGTAGCCCTGGCCAATCTGATTGTTTCCTTTACGAAGGCACTGGCTTCTGCTGGACGTGTGAATGAGGTATTTGCACTGCAGACAAGTATTCTGTCAGGAAAGGAAACCGGGGAAGCAGAAAATCAGGAAGCGAAGGTGGTTTTTGACCATGTGCATTTTGCCTATGCAGGAGCAAAAGCAGAGTCTTTAAGCGGTATTCAGTTTGAAGTAAAGAAAGGGCAGACCATAGGAATTATCGGAGGAACAGGATCCGGTAAGTCTACCCTTGTCAATCTGATTCCAAGATTCTATGACGTGACGGATGGTTCCGTCAGGGTGGACGGAAGGGATGTCCGTGACTGGGAGCTGGATACACTCCGGAAAAAGATCGGAGTGGTACCGCAGAAAGCAGTGCTGTTCCATGGAACGATCCGGGATAATATGAAGATGGCGAAGGAAGATGCAACGGATGAGGAGATTCTGGAAGCACTTCGGACTGCACAGGCTCTGGAGGTGGTAGAAGCAAAACCGCAGGGACTGGACACGGCAATCAGCGAGGGCGGTAAGAATCTGTCCGGCGGGCAGAGACAGCGGCTTACAATTGCCCGCGCACTGGTAGGACATCCGGAGATCCTGCTTCTGGATGACAGTGCATCGGCGTTGGATTTTGCGACGGATGCAAAGCTGAGAAAAGCAATTGCCCAGAATACCGGGGGAATGACGGTCTTCATTGTTTCACAACGGGCGGCTTCACTGATGCAGGCAGATCAGATTATTGTTCTGGATGATGGTGAAATGGTCGGTATCGGAACACACAAGGAGCTTCTGGATTCCTGCGAAGTGTACCAGGAGATCTGTTATTCTCAGTTATCCAGAGAGGAGGTTACGCACCATGCATAAGGATAATGGAACGACTATGAAAATATTGCGGCTGATCCGGCCCTATATGCATCTGGTGATCCTGTCGCTGGTTTTTGCTGTGGTCAATGTTGCATTTACTTTATATGCACCGATCCTGGTCGGGAATGCGGTGGATCTGATTCTGGGAAAAGGTGCCGTTGATTTTGCAGGTATATTTAGAATTCTGAAGAAGCTGACGATGATTCTCTTCATTACCAGCGCAGCGCAGTGGCTGATGAATCTGTGCAACAACCGGATTACGTATCATGTCGTAAAGGATGTGCGGATCAGAGCATTTGCAAGGCTTCAGATTCTGCCATTGAAATATGTGGACTCTCACCAGTATGGGGAGACGATCAGCCGGATTATTACGGATGTGGAACAGTTTTCGGATGGACTTTTGATGGGCTTTACACAGCTGTTCAGCGGTATTGTGACGATCTTCGGTACATTGGCCTTTATGCTGTCCATCAATGTCAGAATTTCGCTGGTAGTCATTTTGATTACGCCGGTCTCATTATTTGTAGCCAGCTTTATTGCAAAGCGTACCTATCAGATGTTTAAGAAGCAGTCGGAAACCAGAGCGGAGATGACATCTTTGGTGGATGAAATGGTAGGAAGCCAGAAGGTAGTTCAGGCATTTGGCTATGGTGGCCGGGCGGTAGAGCGTTTTGATGAAATTAACCGCAGACTACAGGACTGCAGCTTAAAAGCCACGTTTTTTTCGTCTATTACGAATCCCAGTACCCGGTTTGTAAATGGACTGGTATATGCAGGTGTTGGTATTGTGGGGGCGGTAATGGCCATGCAGGGTGCGATTACGGTTGGACAGCTGTCCTGCTTCCTGACGTATGCGAACCAGTATACAAAGCCATTTAATGAGATTTCCAGTGTGATTACGGAGCTGCAGAATGCAGTTGCGTGTGCAAGGCGTGTATTTGATTTTATAGAAGAAACACCGGAAGCAGCAGATCCTGTGGAAGCAGTCGAATTGATGGAAGTAGATGGAAGTCTGCAGCTTGCAGATGTATCCTTTTCCTATCGGCCGGATGTACCGCTTCTGACGAACCTGAATCTTCAGGTGAAGCCGGGGCAGAAGATTGCCATTGTCGGACCGACAGGGTGTGGGAAAACTACATTGATCAATTTGCTGATGCGCTTTTATGAAATTGACCAGGGTACTATTTTCCTGAGCGGTTACGATGCAAAGAAAGTAAAGAAGGATAGCGTGCGGAAGAGCTTCGGAATGGTATTGCAGGAAACCTGGCTGAAATCCGGTACGATTGCTGAAAATATTGCCTATGGAAAGCCCGAAGCAACCCGCGAAGACATTATCGAAGCAGCGAAGGCGGCGCATGCGCATAGCTTCATCAAGAGAATGAAGGATGGATATGATACACAGATTACAGAAGAAGGAGGGAATCTTTCCCAGGGACAGAAACAGCTTCTGTGTATTGCCAGAGTGATGCTGGAGCTGCCGCCGATGCTGATTCTGGATGAAGCCACTTCTTCTATCGATACCCGTACGGAAATCAAGGTCCAGGAGGCGTTCCATAAGATGATGGAGGGCAGAACCAGCTTTATCGTAGCGCATCGGTTATCTACGATTAAAGAAGCGGATACGATCCTGGTAATGAAGGATGGAAATATCATTGAGCAGGGAAGCCATGAGGAGTTATTGGCGCAGGGCGGTTTCTATAAGAATTTATATGAAAGTCAGTTTTAGCTGTGTTTACTTCAGTGAAAAATAAAACATGCAGGAGACTTCCTTAAAAAGGAGGTTTTCCTGCATGTTTTTTAGTTGTCATGATTCATGGCTTTATGCTCGGCGTCGATTTCCTGATAACATTCCAGCGCATTCCAGTGCTGATTGGTCGGAGTCAGGACAGCTTTATGAGCAATCGGACCAATTTTATTCCTGCGGAGTCCGGCCAGGATCGTGTTCAGCTTTGCCTCCGGAATATTGGCAAAGATCAGCATGGTATCCGGCAATTCCGGCCCTGTGTAGGCTTCTGTGGCCGGAGAAATGTTATCATTTCCGATAAAGAATCCAAGCGGATGTAAGTATTCTTCCTTTTTTACCGTGCGAAGACGGATGTGCAGTGGAAACAGGAGCATTTCCAGCTTCAGGCGCTGTTCCCGATCTGGCATATTGTATAAGAGCACCATTTCTTTCATATGCGACAGCCTCCTTTGTGTCATATATATTCTTGTCTATTGTAACGTCCGGGGAAAGTTTTGGGAAGGGGAAATTTGTAAAAAAAGATGTTGACAAAAAAATGATAATAGCATATTGTATTAATTGAATAATACAATAAAACAGGCAGAAGGAAAGAGAGGAATTGTGGATGATCGAGATAAAACATCTGACGAAGGTGTATAAGCTGAATAAAAAGCAGATGCAGGAGCTGCATACGAAGAATAACAAGAAAACAGCAGTCGATGATCTGAGTCTGACGGCACGGCCGGGCGAGATCTATGGACTTCTGGGGCCGAACGGAGCAGGTAAAACGACGACACTGCGCTGTATTGCTACAATTATCAAGCCAACAAAGGGTGAAATCTATGTGGCAGGGCATGAGGTGCAGAAGGAAAGCGAGCAGGTGCGCAGAAAAATTGGCTTTCTGACCAGTGATATTAAGCTGGATCCGCAGTTTTCCACGGATTATATGTTTGATTTTTTTGGAAGGCTGCACGAAGTGCCGGAGCAGAAGCTGAAGGAGAGAAAGGAAGAGCTGTTTACGTATTTTGGCATCAAGGAATTTGCACATAAGCAGATTAAAGAGTTGTCTACGGGTATGAAGCAGAAGGCAGCGATTGCAGTCAGCCTGGTACATAATCCGGACATTGTCATTTTTGATGAACCGACCAACGGGCTGGATATCATCACTGCCCGCAGTGTCATGGATTATCTGAGGAAGCTGAAAGCAGAAGGCAAACTGGTTATTGTTTCGACGCATATTATGTCGGAGGCTGAGAAGCTCTGTGATAGGATCGGTATGATCATTGATGGGAAGAAGGCGGCGGAAGGTACGGTAGAAGAATTGCTTGCGCTGACACATACAGATGATCTGGAGGATGCTTTTTTTGAGATCTACAAAGAAGTGAAAGGGGAAGAATAGCATGAGAGGAATCGGTGAGATATTTAAGAAAGAGATTGCCCGTGTGGTAAAGGACAGAAAAATGTTGTTCTCCGTATTTTTATTACCGGCGCTTCTGATGGTTGGAATCATGTCACTGACCAGTAATCTGGTCAGCAATATGGAGGAGGATATTGACAGTCATGTAGCGGTCATTTATGTGTCCAATATGCCGGAAAGCTTTCAGACACTGTTGGATGCCGGAGAGTCTGCATATGATATCCGCAGTATGAAAGAAGAAGAACAGATAAAGGAAGAGCTGAAGAAAGGGGAAGCAGATCTGTGGATCGAATTTCCGGAGAACCTGGAAAGCCAGGTAGAAAATTACCGGGAAGGAGACAGAATTCCGCAGGTCAAGGTCTACTATAACCCGTCGGAGGATTACTCGTCGGCAGCTTATCAGGAAATCTCCGGTCAGGTGCTGGAAGGATATCGGCAGATGCTTCTGCAGAACCGTGTCGGCAATCTGGAACAGCTGACAGTGTTTACCGTGAATTCGGACAATCCGGAGATGGTGGTACAGGATGATAAAAAAGCAAATGGAAAAGCACTCGGTATGATGCTTCCTTACTTTATTACGATTCTGCTGTTTGCCGGAGCAATGGGAATCGGAACCGATATGATTGCCGGAGAAAAGGAAAGGGGCACCATGGCAAGCCTTCTGGTATCTCCGGTCAAGAGAAGTTCTATTGTATTGGGAAAGGTATTTGCTCTGATGGTAATTTCGGGAATCTCTTCGTTGATCTATGTAGTGGTTATGGTTGCATCTATGCCGTTAATGTCAAAGGCGATGGCCGGCACGGAAAGTGGCATGAAGATGGAGATTACGCTGGAACAGGGCGTAATGCTGGCAGGAATCCTGATTGCGCTTGCCTTCCTGTATTCAACATTGATCATACTTTTCTCAGTATTTGCCAAGTCGACGAAGGAGGCGAGTACGTATGTGATGCCGGCCTATCTGTTGGTGCTGGTGATTGGTCTGATGTCCATGTTCACCAGTAAGGCGCCTTCATCTGAAACCTACTTTATTCCGCTGTATAATAGTGCTATCGTACTAAAAGGCATTTTAAGTGACGAGGTTACCTGGATGCAGTTTGCTTCCACTTTACTGAGCAACCTGGCATTGGGAGCAGTACTGACAGGGGTTATTGTAAAAGCATTTGAACGTGAAAATGTAATGGCACCGTAAGGTGTTCCGAAAACGCATTCGCTGCATACTGTAGTAGTAAGAAAATCAGAACAGGTGCAGAGGATGCGTTTTTGTGAATTGAGAGAAAAAGAAGTAATCAACCTATGCAATTGTAACCGGCTGGGGTGTGTCGTGGATGTGGAATTGAATATGTGCAATGGATGTATTGAGGCAATCATTGTACCTGGACCATGCAGGATCTGCGGTCTGTTCGGGTATGATTCGGAATATATTATTCCATTTGAATGTATCAGGAAAATCGGACCGGATATTATCATGGTGGAGATCTGTGAGGATAAATTTAAACATAAATGTGGAAAAGGTTAGCGAAAAGCAAAAATTTTGTTTACAAATGGGAGAGCGGCAGATATAATAAATGCAGTTACAAAAGAGAATGAGAATAACAGAAAGGCGATTCGTTATGAAATGTCCATATTGCAGCAATCCAGATACCCGGGTGATCGATTCCAGACCTGCAGAGGATGGCAGCTCCATCCGCAGACGCCGTTCCTGCGATGTATGCGGAAAGCGTTTTACAACCTATGAGAAAGTAGAGACCATTCCGCTTATTATCATTAAAAAGGATAATAACAGAGAGCAGTATGAGCGGGCGAAGATAGAAGGCGGTATTTTACGTGCCTGTTATAAGAGACCGGTTTCGGCAGAGAGTATTAAGGCAACGATTGATGAAGTGGAAAAGGAGATTTTCAGCCGGGAAGAAAAAGAGATTTTCAGCAGTGAAATCGGTGAAATTGTGATGGACAAGCTGAAGGATCTGGATGCAGTGGCTTATGTGCGCTTTGCTTCCGTTTACCGGGAATTTAAGGATGTCAAAACATTTATGGCGGAAATAAAAAAGATTTTAGAATAGAAAAAGGTGCAGTTATATGAAGTTGATTTCATGGAACGTGAATGGAATCCGTGCCTGTGTACAGAAAGGATTCCTCGAATTTTTTGAGCAGGCGGATGCAGATATTTTCTGTATTCAGGAGACAAAAATGCAGGAAGGGCAGCTTTCGCTTGACTTTCCGGGCTATCATCAGTATTGGAACTATGCAAAGAAAAAAGGATATTCAGGAACGGCTGTTTTTACAAAGCAGGAACCGTTGTCCGTGTCTTATGGTATCGGAATAGAAGAGCATGATCAGGAAGGCCGTGTCATCACACTGGAATTTGAAGAGTTTTACTTTGTAACAGTCTATACGCCGAATTCTCAGAATGAACTCGCAAGGCTTTCATATCGGATGCAGTGGGAAGATGATTTTCTGGATTACCTTAAGCAGCTGGAGACAAAAAAGCCGGTTATTTTCTGTGGTGATCTGAATGTGGCACATAAGGAGATCGATCTGAAGAACCCGAAGACAAATCGGAAAAATGCTGGTTTTACGGATGAGGAGCGCGCAAAATTTACAGCACTTCTGGAAGCCGGATTTATCGATACATTTCGGTATTTTTATCCGGATCAGGAAGGAATTTACTCCTGGTGGTCCTACCGCTTCA
>DNJM01000199.1:0-941 GCA_003489085.1 Lachnospiraceae bacterium | reverse complement strand
CTCCTGGTGGTCCTACCGCTTCAGTGCAAGAGCGAAGAATGCGGGGTGGCGTATCGACTATTTCTGTGTATCGGAAGCGTTAAAGGACAGGCTTCAGAATGCAGTCATTTTGACGGATGTGACAGGATCGGATCATTGTCCGGTCGAACTGGATCTGAAATAGAGAAGAGAAAATGGGAGGCTCCCTGCCGATGGTACCGGAAAGGTATTATCGACAGGGAGCCTTTTATAAGGGGGAGCGGTTGTATGATTATGGCAATATTCATATACCGAAAGCCCTGCACCTATGCAGTGATATACGGACTGATGCTTTCAATGACAGATCCGCAGTCATCATTATGAATCGTCAGCATAAGATCAGAGGCGCCGCTGAGTGCAACGGCGCTGACGATGGACTTGGCATCCACGACCTGGTGCCCGGAAGAAAGATCAATATCAAAATCAAATTGGCGAAGCGCCTTTACAAACTGAAATACATCATCCGCCTTTTGAAATCGAATCTTCAGCTTCTGCATATTCATCCTCCTTTCCGTACAAAGTATTACGAAACTTCGTCACGGACACTCTCTTCATGCTTACTGATGATTAATTTGGCGGTTTCAATATCTACCTTCTCATCCAGTGCCAAACCACGGATAAAGGTCTGAAAGGTTTCAGGATCTTCCTTGTCATTCAGTTGAATTTTCTGGATCAGCCGATCCAGTTTCAGCCGGATGGTCGGGTAAGAACTGTCGTAGACATTGGCCATCTCCTTCAGCGAGCCTGAGTGCAGTACAAAGTTTTTTAAAAATTCAATATCTTCTTCATCAAGTGCAAATAACCATTGCGGTTTCTGGTTCATAGTGTTGATCTTCCTCCGATTGCCTTCAACAATATTAATTATAACTTTAATAATATTAAAGTCAAGATAAAAATATTTAAAAATCAAATTTAATAAATCT